>CAIMNN010000381.1 GCA_903842845.1 uncultured Acidobacteriaceae bacterium
GGCTTGCGAATACGCTCATCGTCATCCAGAGACCGATGTGTACGTTATTGACCTATGTCCACAGGCGAACCTTTCCGAGACTCTTCTTGCTGGGCATGTTAAGCGCGCTGAAATTATTAACAAGTTGACAAAGAAGACACCGCGCGCAACCGTCGCCGGATACCTTGAAGCTCGCCTAAGTTCGCCTTTTAGGCAATTGAAGGACGTTACTCCATATATTACGATTCCGCATAATACCAACCCAAACATCCCTGAAAACCTAAAGCTGATCTGCGGAGATAATCTGCTTGAAATAATATCAGAGGCAATCCGACAGACCTCACAGCTCTCGATTCCAACGGACGCGTGGAAGCAAGTATTGTCTTGGGTTAAAGACCTTACCATAAAACTGAAAGAACTGAGTGGTGATCGTGATACGCTGTTTGCGATTGACTGCAATCCGAGCTTTGCTATCTATACGCAACTGGCCTTGGTAGCAGCTGATTTCGTTGTCGTTCCATTCACAGCGGATGATAGTTCTCGACGCGCAGTTGAGAATGTTGTGGCTCTCCTATATGGGATTGGTGATGCACACACAGCCGCTTATGCCAAAATCAGCTTTTACAAGCGGGCAAAAGAAGAGGGCATCGATATCCCTCTTTTACATACATTCATAAGTAACCGCCAAACACTCTTCGATGGTAAGCCGACCAAGGCATTTGAGGCGGTAAATGGGGTAATTCAAAACACGGTTGATGGCATTTTTGCTAAACATCGATTGTTTTTCGCAAACAAGAAGCAAGACCCGAGCCTAGGTTTTATAGAAGTTCCCGATTATCATGGCGCGTCGATTGCTGCTGCAATGGACGGCACTCCGCTTCATGCACTAAAAGCTGGTCCAAGAATTATAGGGACCGAACGAGTACAGATCAATCCGGGGCCTCTCAAAAAATATAAGGCGGCGCTCGAAAAAGTCGTTGATTGCTTCTGAGCCGATTATGGGATCTCAATCCTCCGCAAAATTCGCTTTGGCACATGAACGTGCTCTGATCCTGCATCGAGTAGTCGGTGACAGAAGGTTACGTCCACAACCGGCTAATGAACGAGAAGCCATATGTCATGCAGCGAATGCCGCGATCGTTGCCGCCTGGAACGGATACATCGTAAATCTTGTCAGGGAGTTTCTTCCGGCAATAGCTAGGCCGACTGACATAAGCTTTCATGCAGTGCACACCACGATCGGAGAGCTGTTGGAGTTGGCATTGACACGCTTCAACACTCCAAATGCAGAGAATTCCAGGAATTTGCTCGTTTTATATACTGGCTATGATCCCATCAATGATTGGGCTTGGCCACAACGCAGAATGGGTGGCCCACAAGTCCGAGACAGGCTCAATGAGATTTTAAAAGTGCGACATAGTTTCGCACATGGTTTCCCAATACCTGCATACTCATGGACGCAGAACTCTTCTGGGCAGACTGCATTGACAAAGCAGTCTGTATTGATGACTAGTTCGTTCTTCGCGAATCTAGTTAAGCGAACAGACAAAGGCCTCCTAGAGCATATGCGAAA
>CAIMNN010000382.1 GCA_903842845.1 uncultured Acidobacteriaceae bacterium
GCCATCGAACCACCGTTTCACATCGTTCCAAAGTGCGTCCTTGTTATAGACGGTGGCGCGATGCATCACCACCGAGTTGCCATCGGCGTCGACGGGGAACAGCGTGGACGCGGCGTGCAGGTAGGATTCGCCGTTCGCGCCCGTGAATTCCGCCGCGGGCACATACGCTGTCTCCATGGAGATCGGCTTGTTCGGCTGGCCTGGGCGCGAGTCCAGCAGCTTGCCAGCCCACTCCGGTTTCTTCAGCGTCGTGTGCGACCAGAAGTAAGGCGTGAAAAACGCTACAGGGCCTTTGAAGTTCTTCGTGCTCAGAAATAGCGTCCAGCAATGTTCGCCGGTGGGGACATTGGCGCCGTCCGTCGTGGCCTTCGCCGGCGTAAGTGGCAACGCGAGATAGCCGTAGCCAAACAACTGGCCGCACGCACCCTGGCGAACGTTCAGTCCATCCAGGGGAAAAAGCAGCCACGGGCTGAGTTGAGCGACGCCATAGAGACCGCCGTCTCCCCAGCCGTGCGATGGGCCGTTGGCGATCGCGCTGAAGTTCGGTCCCACGCCGCCCATGATGAACTTGGGCGTTTCCGTGGGGAAATGAGTATCCGTCCACCAGCCCAGCCCGCCTTCGATGTCGCTGTAGAGCTTGTCGGAGCCACGCCCGTCGTACTGCGCGAACATCCACGTGCCATAGAGTCCGCTTTGGAACCGATGGCCCTGGTACTTCTGCACCAGCGGCCACGCGGCCGTATAGAAGGAATAGCCGGCATTGTACGACGCCGGCGCCTGACTATGCCCGACGGACAGATAGCCGCCGATGTTCACCTCCCGAGGCTTGTCGGCGACCTTCGACCGGAACGCTGTGCGGGCCTGGGTTGCCAGTCGTTCGTAGAGCGCACCGAAGGCGCGGGCATCCGACTCCCGATAGAGATCGAGAGTCGCGCCGTTGGTTTCGAATAGATCCAGGATTGTTTCTCCGTTCCACACCACTTCAATGAAGCGCGAACCGCGCCGGTAGGGGGTGCCCGCCAACGCGACTTCAGGACCTACTCCCTTCCGGGCTTGGATTTCGATTGCCTTGCCTTCGAGGAGATCCTTGCAGAGGCCTTTCGAGTCAAATGGGCGCGACTCGACGCGGTCGTAGGTAAGCTTGTCCTCCTTATATTCGGGCACGACACGGTGGACCTGATTGGCGGTGAACTCCCACTTCTCCAGCAGTCCTTCCGGTGTGCGATCTCCGGAAGCCTTCACAGCAAGTTCTCCCAGGCAAGCGCCAAGGCGGATGACCATGCCCTCGGGCAATGGGCCGGACGTCCGGCCCTTTTCGAGAAGGGTCCGGGCATCCACCGGCGCCGGCTTCTTGCCGTCCTTGGCAGGATCCTGATCCGCTCTAACCGGGTCGGGAACGCCGAGCAAGCCGGCCAGAAGCGTCATTGCAAACAGTGTGAAATTGAGTTTCATAATGAAAGCTCATTTATCTCCTCGCGTCGTAGACGTTTCAGGTATCGTAATGGTATGATCGGGATTGTCGCCTACCCCAACGCGATGCGTGCCGGCGGGCAGATTGGTTAGAGTGATTTGCGCGTCCATGGGAGAACCGTACTTGACCGCGAGGCGGACGTAGCGCGACACCCGGCCATCCACTTTGACCGGCACCGGCCAGGTGGTCCATCGCGCACCCGTTGAACCCGACTGGCTCCCGGAGAACTTGACGCAAACAGCGCCATTTCCACCGACAACTTCGCTTTGAGTCACCTTGAGTTGCAGCAGCGCAACGAGCATCATGAGA
>CAIMNN010000383.1 GCA_903842845.1 uncultured Acidobacteriaceae bacterium
ATTCCTAGCGCTTGATTCATGCGCCATATAACGACGACCCTTCCCCTTGCCAATGTAGAGGGGAATTCCGCAGTCATCGACTACCGCATAAACGTAGAACTCATTCATTTTCTGTTTTTCATCCGGCAGCGAACGATTTCTTCAAGTTTTGCCATGTTATCATTCATGCTTTCCTCTCCCAACTTGACCAACCGAAGCCCCTGTTGCATGGGAAGATTTAACATCGCAGCCGCATAATACTGATTCCCTTTTCTTAGGGGAAGCTCCCACAAAAGCCAATGTTCCTTTTCTGGAGACAGATTCCCACCGGACAGCACCCAAACGTAGGATGCGTAATCCGATGGGTAAATCAAGAAGGGCTGTTTGGCGCCCCGGGAGTTGCATTCTTTTCCTCTTTCACTTTCCAGTCGCTGCCGATGTTCGATTCGATCAATTCTTGGAAGGCCCGCATCTGTAGTTTGTCCAGTGACGCGTCGTCAATGTCTTCCGCCCACGCAAACACCTTCTCGTTGAAGTATTCGCGGGACTTGCCGACGAGCCGGCTGATTTCCGTCACGGTCCCAACGCACAGGTAAGCCAGCGCCGTCATGTGGAAGGCGAAGTCCGGGACCGCTTCCACCATCACGCACCATTCCACTTGGCCGTCAAAGTCGTTGTGGGCCTTCGTTGTGGCTTCCGCCTGCTGGAGTGGGTCTTCGATCAACAGCGCGGCAGCCAGAGCCTCATCGCGCGCGGCGATCATCTGTGGCGTGGCCGAGGTCGTCATCCAATCCGGGTGCGCTTCCTTGAATTCCTCGATGTGCTTGGATGTGTTGCACAGTTCGTTGCCGGTGGCCACCACGAAGCCCTTGCGGAGCTTGGCGAAGGCGTGACAGGTGAACCCCTCGATGTCCTCTTTTTCGGGCATCATAAACGCCGCTTCCTTGGAATCGGACGGCTTGATCGGCGTGGTGCCGGTGTCGGGGGCTTCGACGATGACAGATTGCGGTGCAGGGGCTGGTGTGGCGTCAGACATGGGCGGGGATCTCCTTGGTTTGTTTGACCGCGGGCGCGGCGGCGCGCGGCGCTGGTTCTGCAATAAACGAAATCTCGCTTCCGTTGCGGAAAATGTGTTGCGCCGGCTTCGCCTTCACGAAGTCCCGGAGCCGTTCCCGATGAAAGAACCCGGCCACGATGTAGGCTTCAATGCCAGTCGGGCCCGCGGCGAAGTACGCATCCGGATCCGCAAAAGCATCGATCAGAGCCCGGTCCCGCAACAGATAGCCGTATTCCTTCCCGCGCCGATAGACCATCTTGGCCATGCGCTCTTTTGGAATCAGTTCTTTTGTGGCCATCGCAAGGGCGGTGGAAACAACCTTCGTGTTCGTCGTCCAGTGAAGATTTTCAATGTCCACCGGCCATCGGGAACTGACACGCTCTTTGATCAGGTCGGAAAACTTGTCGTAGTACCGGAACGCCCGGAAGGTGGTGGCAACGGCTTCGTCATTCACCAGCGACGGACCATCCCGCTTGCACTTTGCCCAAGCCGAGAAAATCTCGCTGACCCGGTCGGAAGCTGAAATCAGAAACTGGTAGTACCGCGAAATCTCACGCTTGTTGTCGCCTTCGACAAATGTAGTGATGGCTTCTTCAGGGAGCCGGGGTACTCCAGAATCAGCCTGGCAGGTTGCCGCCAGGTCGAGATCGTGAAACTTGTGGTAATGCCCAATCAGTTCAAATGGTTTGTCGGAAGGGATCTCAGGCATATTCAATGGCTCCGGTTACGAGCCGGCGGTGATCGTGCCGCCAATCAAGGCCACGGCTTTGAAGTCACCGGTGGACCATGC
>CAIMNN010000384.1 GCA_903842845.1 uncultured Acidobacteriaceae bacterium
CGACGGTCTTCCGTTGGAGGATGGAGCCTAAGTTTGAATCGCTCGGCGTGGAACCGGGGCCGTTCATCGGTTTTTTGAAAAAGTGCTTTGCGCAGAAGCGCAAGACGCTGGTGAATAATCTGAAGGCCGCGGGGTTTGATGGTGCGAAGACAGGTGCGGCGCTGGAGGCTGCTGGAGTTAATGCGCAGGCGCGGGCGGAGACTATCGGGCTGAAATCATTTGCTTCGATTTATAAAGCAATAAATTTCTGAACAGAATTTCAAACAATTAAAAACCCCGGACCATCTCTGATCCGGGGTTTGTTGTTTGATTCGGGTTTAGTGATGTCCGCCGCCGCCACCACCACCGTGGGAGCCACCACCACCACCACCACCACCGCTGGAGTGACCGCCGCCACCACCACCACCGCCGCCACCGCTAGAGTGACCACCGCCACCTCCGCTGCTGCCGCCGCTGGAGTGTGAGCCACCGCTGCTACCACCGCTGCTACCGCCACTGCTGCCGCCACCACTCGGATGGCTGGGCGCAGGCGCGGGGTTTGAGTAACGCGGTTGCGGTTGCGGGTTGGAGTAATGCGGCTGGTTGTTGAAGGTGCCGCCGGGCGCAGGAGTCGGTGTGGGTCGAACTCCGCCGTTGTTGCCGCCGTTATAGCCACCGTGGTTGCCGCCGGGTACGGGTTGCACTCCGCCATAATTGCCTGTGCCGGGATGGTTGCCGTTATTGCCGCCGGGCGTAAAGCCGGAGTAGCTGCCGCGATTCGGCACGTTGCTGCCGCCGCCAAATCCGCCATAAGTACTGCGTGGCGCAATGGGATGAATCGGAGTAACGGTGTGGCCAGCAATCGTCACCGGACCGCCCACGGACCGGATAGCGTGGCTGATGGGGTTATTGCGGTGAACAGGAATGCGTGGATGCGTGCCGCCCTGGAAGTGACCGCCGGGCCCGTGTGGACGGTGCGGCCAGCGATACCAGCCGGGGTAGTAGCCAAAGTTACCGAACCAGAGTCCGCCGGCGAACCACGGGTTGCAGCCGCCGAAGCCGGGCGCCCATCCCCATCCAAAGCCGTTGTAGTAGTTCCACAGACCGCAACGGTAAGGCAGGTAGCCCCAGCCGTAGTTGGAAACCCATGTGTAGCCGAAGCGCGGGGTCCAAAGCCAGTAGCCTTCGCCATACGGATCCCATCCATCGTAGGCCGCTTCATTGGGCGACCAGACGGGGCCAACGTCGGGGACGTTGTACCAGTTGCCGTTGGCGTCGAGCTCGTTCCAGGGCTGGTCAGCGCCTTTGGAGAAGGATTGCGATGTGGGCGTCTGCTGCGAGGCGGTACCGGCAAGGCCGAGGTCGCGGTCCTGGTTCCACTGGTCCCATGTGTCGCCGGGTATCTGCTCTGAGAGCGTGTACTGCGTGGCGTCGCGCGGGTTGAGCGCCAAGTACTGTCCTGCGTGTACGTCGAGGATGAGCCCACTGGGGCGCTCGACGTGCACCTCGCCGGTGAAAACGGCGATGGAGCCGGGAGCGCTGTCAAAGTTGACGCGAAGCGTGCTTTCCTGGGTCGCCGTGATGAGCGTGTCGCCGAATTTGACGCGGAAGCCGGAGCTGTCGCGCTCATGCTTCAGCTCAAAGTAAGCCAGGCCGCTGTTGAGCTCGAGCTCGGTTTCGGTCTGCTCGCCCTGCTCGCGGAGCAGGTTCAAAGTAATCGAGCTGTCGGGGGTGAGGCGGGCGATGGAGCCCTCGTCCAACTGAATTTCCGCACGGCCGTCGTTGGCCGATGTCAGGCGATAACCCTCATAGAGTGTGATGTTCTCGGTCGCAGCGTCGGTCAGTTTCTGCTCGCCCTGGAAGAGCTGGATGTTGCCTTCGGCATCGCTCAGGCGAACGCCGCGCACGGGCGGATTGTCTGGTTTTTCCTGCGCCTGGGCGGCGAGAACCGCAAAAAAGGGCAGGGCCACGAGGAGAAGTACGAATAACCTGCTGAGAGAACGCGTTTTCATAACACACCTCTATTCATTACAAATAATCGGGCTGGAATCCGCACATTACCCATCTACCCATTGGACACCACCATAGTAGCTAAAGTTGCGGTGAGGTGAAAATAAATTGAATGGTTAGTGCAGGTCATCCTGCTGATTTATTTGGGCGAGTAACTTGCGAGCCCGGTGGCGCACGCGCTCCAGCAGCGCGTCGTCGGCGGCAAGATGCTCAAGCTGCTCGCGGATGACGGAAATCTGTTGCAGGCGGCCGTCTTTTACGGCTTCCGAGACGAACTCCATCTCGCGGTCAAGGCCGAGCCGGTCGTGCGTTTCAAGCGATGCGAGCTTGAAGCCCTCAACAATGCTGGCCGCAAGTGCGGTCACGGATTCGCTCAGCTCCTGAATTTTATTGTCGGACGAGTAATTGAACTGGCAGTTGCCGTGGCCGTCAGGGCCGCTATACGTGAAGGTCTTCGTGCCCTGGAACGCGACCTTGTTGTGGCTCTCGCATTTGACGTTGAAGAAGTTGCGCTCATGTGCGGTTGTGAAGAATTTCTGCGCGAACTCTGGCGAGAGCTTGAGCTCGCGGTCGATGAGTGGAATGGACGGAGCGGTCGGGTCGGCGGTCTGCGGGTCGGGCAGCGCGCGGTCGGAGTGGAAGTGCGCTGCGCCGTCGGTGTGGAGTTCGAGCGTCCAGTGCGAGGGGACGAGCACGGCGTCGTTGAACTCAACGCGGATTAATGGCTGGGTGGGTTGGGTAGCCTGCGCGGCGACGAAAAGCGGTAGCACGGCGAGTGAGATTACGATGGCGGCGGAGCGAAAAAAAATCATCGTGACTGCGCGGCCTCCGTCTCGGCGGTGTGGAGATGGCAGATTGCAATGGCGAGCGCATCGGCCGCGTCGGGTGGCTCGGGTGGTGCGGGGAGTGAAAGTAAGCGCGCGACCATGAACTGGACTTGTTCCTTCTTGGCGAGGCCGTAACCGACAACGCTGGATTTAATTTTAAGCGGCGCGTACTCGGCGACTGGCAGGTTGAGGCGCGCCGCGGCAAGCAGCGCAACGCCGCGTATCTGGCCGAGCTTGAGCGCGGATTTTGCGTTGACGGAATAAAAAACTTCCTCAATCGCGACGACATCGGGCTGCGCGGCGGTCAGCGCGCGCGTGAGCTCGTCAAAGATGTGGTTCAGGCGCGCGGAGAGCGGCTGATTCTTGGCAAGGCGTATGCCACCGAAGGTGACGCACTTGAGCGTGGGCGTGCGCGAGGTGGCGTCGAGGTCGACAACACCATACCCGGTTATCTCGGTTCCGCAATCGATTCCAAAGACGCGCATGGGTAGAGTTTACAGTGTGCAGTTTATGAAGTGCTATCGAGAGTTTTAAAGGAATTCAAAACGGCCTGCCTCTTGAAGGAGACAGGCCGCCGGTTAACTGTTGGGATTGGACTAAGGCCATCGCGCTGCCGCGAGTGCCGCTGCGCCTGACAGAATCATCAGGCTTACTGGGAGCTGGGGCGCGTGTGGCCTCAGGCCTCAGTCACCTCATGTACAAAACAACTGGAACAATCAGATTTCATCAGCTGGATCAACCTCCTTTCCCATGTAGGCATAACTTACAAGAGAATTTGCGGCGAGTCAACGGCTGCCTCTGTGGGAAAGTTGACCGCACTACCAACTATGCAGCCAATTTTCATCACGGCCAATTCGAACCTGAGTTTTGAACAATTCTGAAAGCCGGGCTTCGGTGAGCAGTTCGGCGCGAGGCCCATCGGCGACGATGCGGCCGTTGCTCATTAAAATAACCCGGTCGATTTCGGGCGGTATGTCGCTCAGGTGATGCGTGACCAGGATGAGGCCGGTGCCGGTGTTCATCAGGCGGCGCATGGTTTCACGCAACTCGCGCTGCGCGGCAAGATCGAGCGCGTTCGATGGCTCGTCGAGCAAAAGCTGCTGCGGACGGTGCACCAGCGCTCGTGCGATGAGGATGCGGCGTTTTTCTCCGGCTGACATTTCGCCGACGAGCTGCGAGGCGAGGTGTGTGGCTTCAATGCGTGCAAGCGCTTCGTGTGCGTGGGTGCGCATTTCTTCGGTGACCTGCTCGGCGAGGTTGGGCCACAGGCTCGACGCGGAGAAGAATCCTGCGATGACGGCGTCCAGGCCTGTTGTGATGGCGGTGCGTTCGCCGGGAAGATCGTTGCCGCTGATGTTGGCCGCGACGACGCCGAAGTGTTTGCGTAGTTGATGCAGGTCCCACCGCGAGCGACCGAAGATGCTGACCTCCATGCCGTCGCGTACCAGCGGATACAACTGGCAACTGATGGTGAGAATGAGCGTCGATTTGCCGCAGCCGTTGGGGCCGAGGATGGCGACGTGCTC
>CAIMNN010000385.1 GCA_903842845.1 uncultured Acidobacteriaceae bacterium
CTACCTTCCGCGAAGAGGAAGCCGTCGCCTACTTCTACGAGCCATTCCTTGAGGCCTTCGATCCTCAACTCCGCAAAGACCTCGGCGTCTGGTACACACCCAAAGAGATCGTGCAATATATGGTCGAGCGGGTTGACCATCTGCTGCGCACCCAACTCAATCAGCCGCTCGGCCTTGCCAGTCCCACTGTGCGCATCCTCGATCCCTGCTGTGGCACCGGAGCTTATCTCACCGCTGTCCTCCATCGCATTCACCGGACGCTGCTTGAAAATGCTGGCGACGACACGGCGCTGGTTCCCAGCAGCCTGCGCACCGCCGCTCTCAGCCGCGTCTTCGGCTTTGAGATCATGCCTGCACCGTTCGTCATCGCCCACCTGCAACTCGCATCCTTGCTGGAAGCCGCGGGCGCTCCGCTCACAGACCAGCACCGCGCCGGAGTCTTCCTCACCAACGCCCTCACCGGCTGGGTTCCCGAACGGCATCCTCAGTCCGTCATCTTCGAGGAGTTCCGCCGCGAGCGCGAAGACTCCGAGCATATCAAGCAGCAGGGAACCATCCTCGTCATTCTTGGCAACCCGCCTTATAACGGCTACGCAGGTATCGCCGCCATCGACGAGGAGCGAGACCTTACCACCGCATATCGTGAAGCCATCCCCGGCCTGCCCGCACCCCAAGGCCAGGGTCTCAATGATTTGTTTGTTCGTTTTTTCCGGATAGCAGAGCGTCGTATTGCTGGTGATGTGCTGGTTCACGGAAATGAAAGTGGTTGCGGCATTGTTTCATTTATTTCTAACTATGCATGGTTAGATGGTCTCTCGCACACGACTATGCGAGATCGCTTCTTGAAGACGTTTAATGAAATCTACATTGATAATCTGCATGGAGATAGAAGATTGAGTGAGTATGCTCCGGATGGGAGGACAAGTGAGACCATCTTTGCTGTTACTGGAACAAGTGTCGGCATTCGAATTGGAACTTCAATCAGTACTATGGTACGTAGTAGCAATTCCAATGTAGTATGCACACTCCACTATCGAGATTTCGAAGAGGCTCGTGCATCCGAACGTCGTGAGGCTCTTTTGCGTTCAGTTGAAGAGCAAGAGTCAGGCTACAGCACATTAAATGCAAATCCTACAATGGGTTTGCCGTTCAAGCCGAGAATTGTTGAAATGGCGTACCTTGAATGGTCTCGATTGACTGATATATTCCCTGCATCATATCCCGGAATCAAAACCAGCCGGGATCCGCTTGTGATAGATATTGACCGTGAACAGCTCGAAGCTCGTATGCAGTATTATCTTTCAGCAAATTACACGGATGCTGACATCGCCTCAGCAATACCAGGAGCAATGGATAATAGCGCGAGATTTGACGCAATTGCAACGCGTAGAACATTGCAAGAAAAAGGGTTTCGCTCGTGGCAGATAATTCGGTATGTATACAGGCCATTTGATCTCCGTTGGCTCTATTGGGAACCGGAGACAAAACTTCTAGATGAAAAACGTTCAGACTTTACTGCGCAATTGATTGGCAACACAAACTGGTTAGAAGCTCGCCAACGGGAATCAGGCGATACGTTTGTTCGCGGAACAATCGTAAAAGGTTTAGCGGATAATTTTGGTAACGGACTTTCGAATTACTTTCCCGCATACGTTATTGAATCCGCTGGCACACTTCTCTCAGCAATTGAAATACGTCCTAATCTCTCAGCGCCCGCTGAAACCTATCTTGACTCGATCAATGCGCCGAAAGACGGGCTCTTCTTTCACGCACTCGCCACAATGCACACTCCGGCCTATCGCTCTGAAAACTCCGGCGCTTTACTCGGCGATTGGCCGCGCATTCCGCTCCCGGCAACAGCACAGCAACTCGCCCGCTCTGCCCAATTGGGCCGCCGCCTCGCAGAACTCCTCGACCCCGAATCCTCGCTGAACCTCACCGCCGAGTGGTCCTTCCTCTCCGCGCTCAAGCTTCCGCTCAATCCCGATCTCGATGAAGCCCTCAAACTCACAGCGGGTTGGGGCCACAAGGGGCAGGGCAGCACCGTCA
>CAIMNN010000386.1 GCA_903842845.1 uncultured Acidobacteriaceae bacterium
GATAGGCCCCGTCTCGTAATCAACTCTGGTTCCATCCAACCGGACGTGCTTGCCATTGCTCTCCATGGTCAGCTGTTGCAGATAGGCCGGAAAGCGCTTCAGGTACTGCTCGTACGGAAGCACCGCCACGCTCTGCGCGTCAAAGAAGTCGGTGTAGTAGAGCGAGAGCAGTCCTAAGAGCACTGGCAGGTTCTGCTTGAAAGGCGCAGTCCGAAAGTGAACGTCCATCTCGTGGAAGCCGTCAAGCATGTTCCGGAAATTGTCCGGGCCAATCGCGATCATGGTCGAGAGGCCAATCGCCGAGTCCATCGAGTAGCGTCCGCCCACCCAGTCCCAGAACTCGAACATATTCGCCGTGTCGATGCCAAACTTCTCCACCTCTTCGGCATTGGTCGAGACCGCAACAAAATGTTTGGCGATGGCGGCGCTGTGTTTCAGCGTCTCAAGCGCCCATACGCGCGCCGAGTGTGCGTTGGTCATTGTTTCCAGCGTTGTGAAGGTCTTGGAAGAGATGATGAACAGCGTCTCCTCGGCGTCCAGATCGTGGATTGCCTCGGCAAAATCGGTACCGTCAACATTGGAAACAAACCGGAAAGTCAGGTCGCGCTGGGAGTAGTGGCGGAGCGCCTCGTAGGCCATCACCGGCCCCAGATCCGACCCGCCAATGCCAATATTCACAACATTGCGGATCGGCCTTCCCGTATAGCCCTTCCACTCTCCGCTGCGCACGCGGTTAGAAAAGTCAGCCATCTTGTCCAGCACGCCGTGGACCAGCGGCACAACGTCTACTCCGTCTACAAGAATCTTTTGCTCTTTCGGAGCGCGAAGAGCCACATGCAAGACTGCCCGCTTCTCTGTAACATTGATCTTCTCGCCGCTGAACATCGCGTCGATGTGAGACCGCAGGCCGGACTCTTCGGCCAGTTCGAGCAGCAGCCCAATCGTCTCATCCGTGATGAGGTTCTTCGAGTAATCGAGGTAAATTCCTGCCGCCTCGACGGTCAAACGCTCTCCCCGCTGTGGTTCCTGGGCAAACAGCGCTCTTAGCTGTAGTTTCCGGTTCTCTAAGGAATGAGCCTCAAGAGCCTTCCATGCCGTGCTTTGAGTGAGGGATGGGATCGTTGCCTTCATCTTCCTGGTCTCCTGTGGGTGAGCTTGGCAATTCAGATATGCCTGCCGAGACAGGCTGCTTCTCAGCAAAATGCCGTCGTAATTTGGGTCGAACGCCTGCCATGCCAGGCCGTGACGGGTTCAAGCCGGATTGGCATGGTGATTATTATGCCAATCCTCAAGGCGCTTTGTCTGTTTGGATGCTCACGGCCGATGCCGCGGAAGCCCGTTCTTCTCCATCATCTTCCCAATTCACCTGCAATTCTTCCGCCCGGTCAAGAACCGGCAGGTGGCCCGGTCATGAAAACCGGATTGAGCCGCAAAAGCTGTGTCCCGTTCATCGCGTTTTTTGCGATGAGCGGGAGGGATGCCGGAACCCCCACAAATCGGCGGGTGGGCACGGTTCCGAGGATCGTTCCAAAACACCTTGAGCATGCCTCCCCGGTCTCTCGCTTTTGGAGACCGGGGAGGCAGAAGAACCGGGCTGGCGATTGAGCATCCACACGGACAGTAGCCAGGAACCAGCGAACCTCCTGCGAGCGAAAAGCGAGCGTCTGC
>CAIMNN010000387.1 GCA_903842845.1 uncultured Acidobacteriaceae bacterium
CGGCAAGCGCATTGAGTGCGTGGCGATCGACGAAGGGCAGTTTGTAGATGAGCTGTTTACATTCACAAAATATCTGCTCGATTCGAATCACGATGTTCTTGTGGCCGGGCTTGATCTTGATTTCCGCGCGATTCCTTTTGGCGAGATGTTGCACCTTAACTGGCTTGTGAGCACTTATGGCGGCAGCATTACCGAGTGCATGGCCTACTGTCGTTGCGGCGCGCGTGGGATTTATACGCAGCGGCTGATCGACGGCAAGCCCGCACCGTACGCAAGCCCTGTTAAGCTGGCCGGCGATTGCTACGAGCCGCGTTGCGATGAGCACTTTGTGTTGCCGGGAAGGCCGCACTGAGCAGAACTTAAATTCAGCACTGCCGCGAATCAAAAACCAGAGTATACTGATGCCGCATTCAGTTCCAGAGTGGCAGAGCTGTTTTAAGTTTCGCTCTGGGATTGAGCGTCGGCGAGGCTATGTTTCATGAGCCTTGTCGTTCAAGAAAGGAGTCTGTATGAAACGTCTCCTCACTGTTGCTCTCTTTGCACTTCTCTTCCTTGGTACCCGGCCAACGTTTGCAAAAGATCAGCTGCCGTTCCGTACGATCGTAGTAAACCACTTCACAATTTCCAGTTCGGCGGGATTCACGCAGAATTTTCTTGATTATTTTGTGCTGAACCTGCGTGAATCGTTGATGAAGAACAAGGCCGCCGCGCAGGTTCTTGATGCAGGCGCAGTTGTGCCTGCTGCCGACGCAACTGAGTCGCTTGCGATTGAAGGAGTATTTTCGAACGAAGAAAAAGGCGCGCTGGGTCTGAGAAAAGTCGATGTCGAGATGAGCATTTACCGAATCAGTGACCATGCGCTTGTGAAAACGGTGCACGAAAAATTGGCATACAAGGGTGCCATGAATGACAAACAAGTCGCTAATTTCCTTGCGATGCAGGTAGGCGCGATTATCCGCCAGAAGCTTAAAGATCTAAATCTGGCATCGGTGCCGTCCGGAGCGTCGGTGGCAAGTGGGCCAGCGAATCAAGGTGCCACGCCGGCAAAAACGGCAGAGCCGGAGCAGCCTGCATCGTTGCAGTTCACTTCGGAGCCGGCAGGCGCTGAGATCAACGTGGATGGCAATTATGCCGGCAACACGCCGAGTTTGATCAAGATGAAGCCTGGCACGCACTCCATCAAGTTGACAAAGAGCGGTTACCAACCCTGGGTTCGCACACTGGATGTGAATGCCGGAGATTCGCGCACGATCTCTGCGGAGCTTGAGCGGGTACCATAACGCGTAAGCGGCATGTGTGCGGAGCGTGCGGGTGGCAAATTTTTGAAGCCTGTTAAAATTGTAGTGGCATGATTCTCCCGTTTGTCCGCGAAGTCTTTGCGGAGTTGGAGCACTCGCAGGAATTTGAACGTGTGCGCAGGCATCTATCGCTGGGCGTGGGGCGTCGTCGTGTCTCCGGACTGACCGCCACGGCTCGCGCGCTGATGATTCCGCTCTTTGCGCGTGAGTCCGCGCACCCGGTCATCGTAATCGTTGCGGACAACAAGGCCGCCGAAGCGTTGGAGCAACTGGTAAAGACCGGCTGCGAGCTGACCGGCGCTGTTGACCCCGCACGCGTTGTTCGTTTTCCCGCACACGACGTTCTACCCTTTGAAAATCTATCGCCGCATCCGGAGATCCAGGAGCGGCGCGCGTCGGCACTTTGGAAGCTGACGACAGGTGAGGCATCGATAGTCATTGCGCCTGTGGAAGCTGCGGCGATGAAGCTCTTTCCGGCGGATTTCTACGGCTCGCTCACTGTTGTGCTGCGGCGTGGTGAGGAGGTTGACCCAGATACTCTCACCGCACATCTTGCGAGCGTGGGCTACGCGCATGTGGACCTGGTTGAGATGCCTGGGCAGTACACGCGCCGCGGCGGAATCCTGGATGTGTATTCGCCTGAAGCGGAGCGGCCGATCCGAGTTGAGTTTCTCGGCGACGAGATAGAGCGCATCCGCCGTTTTGATCCGGACACGCAGCGTTCACAATCAGCGCAGGATGAGGCGGTGCTGCTGCCGCTGACCGATACTCCACAGACCGAAGAGCTGCTGGCTGCGGTGAATGCGCGCTTGAGCCGCATCAATTCGGATGAGAGCGAAGAAGAGGCCGAGGAGCGGATTGCGGCGAGCGGGGTGAGTGTTTTTCCCGGGTGGGAGTTTTTTGCCGGAGTAGCGCATGCGAAAAATACGCTGCTCACACTGTTGCCGAAGGCGGTGCTTTTTGTTGAAGAGCCGGCGATGGTGCGCAATCAGATAGACCGCTGGTGGAACAAAGTTGAGCAGCGCCATGAGCGCGCGAGCATCGGCGAACTGATACGGCCCGAGGATATTTATCTGCGGCCGGAGATTTTAACTGCATCGCTCGAGAGCCACACTGGTCTTGACCTTGACCAGTTGGGCGTTGTTGATGTGCTTGAGGATGACAAGACGCTTGGTGAGATTGAGTTCCTGACCAGGCCGACGCCGCGTTTTCATGGTTCGATTCCCGCACTGGTGGAGCAGCTGAAGAATCTGATGCAGTCGGACCAACGCACGATTATAGCTGCGCCCAATCAGGGCGAGGTTGAGCGGCTGGCGACGCTGTTGCGCGAGTATCAAATTCCGTATCGTTTGGGCAGTAGGCTGGTGCATCACACTGAAGGATTGATAGAAGAGGGCAGCTACCATGCGGGGGATCTGCGCGTGCCGATACTGGTGCGAACGCCGCTAAGCAGTGGCGTGATCTTTACGAAGGGCGCGCTGGTCATCTTCGGCGCGAACGATTTTTCTGACGAGGCCGATATTACTGCGCGGGTCGAGAAGCGGCGCTCGAAGACGGCTGCGTTTGTTTCAGATTTCCGTGACCTTACTGTTGGCGATTATGTGGTTCACGTTGAGCATGGAATTGCGCAGTATGTTGGTCTCAGAGAGATAGAGCAGGATGGGCTTTCGGTCGAGTTCATGATCCTGGAGTTTGCGGAGCAGGCGAAGTTGTATGTTCCGCTGACGCGGCTTGACCTGATTCAGAAGTACCGTTCGACGGATACCGGCCCCGCGCCGGAGCTGAACCGGCTTGGCTCGCAACAGTGGACCAAGACCAAAGCGCGCGTGAAGAAGGCCATGGAAGACATGGCCGACGAACTGATCAAGCTGTACGCCGAGCGGGAGGCTGCGCGCGGTACGGCATTCACGCCGGATAATGAATTTCAAAAAGAGTTTGAAGACACATTCGACTTCAACGAGACCGACGACCAGTTGCGAGCGATAGAAGAGATAAAACGCGACATGGAGTCGGAGCGGCCGATGGACCGACTGCTTTGCGGAGATGTAGGTTACGGCAAAACGGAAGTTGCGATGCGCGCGGCCTTCAAGGCGGTGCAGGACGGC
>CAIMNN010000388.1 GCA_903842845.1 uncultured Acidobacteriaceae bacterium
CACGATGATTACTGTCGCAAGAGGATCAATTATCTCGCACTCTTCTCTTTTAGGTTTTAATGTCTCCGCTGGCAACGGATGAAACACATACGCAGGCGCCACCGAGTTCGGCAGCTTCAACTCGCGGATGGGGTCATAAGCAGAGCGTTGAAATCTGAGAATCCCGTGCATCTGCTTCTTCTGCTCTGCACTGAAGGGGCCAACGCCGGCAAGCTTCGCCGCCTCGTCAATCATCTCGTCGGTGACGGCTTGCGACGCCTTCGCGGCTTCTTCCGCGCCTTCGGCCTGTGCCGCCATCGCGTAAAGAATTCCCGGCAACAGCGTTGCACCCGCACCCACCTTGGAACAGGCGACGAAAAAGTTTCTGCGATCGAGGGTCATCGGCATGTCTCCAGCACAAATTTGTATTGGAGGTAGATTAACTCATCAACCAGCGAGCGTCACGGTTGCGCCGCATTTAGATTCACTCACATCAAAGCGACGGGTAATCGCTGGTCAGTTTGTCGGGCGAAATTGCTTTCAACGTCCACAGTTCGCACTGAGCGCTGCCGGTGCCGGCGAGCGTAAGCACCAACTCGGATTCTCCGGGCACAAGTCCGTATACTCGGCTGGTCAATGCTTCACTCTTGCCAAAGAAACACTCCAACACAGAACCATCGAGGAAGATGCGCAGCGCCGGCAGTTCATCCAATGGAAATTGGAAACTGGTTGCGTCGCACTTCACTGTCGCCGTGCGCGCGTCGAGTTCCGCATTGAGTTCCATTGTCCAAAGCATTTTTTCTTTTTGAGTGAGCGATACTGTGACGCGTTGATGCGTGTTGAGTGTGCTCAGCAAAAGTTCGCGGCGCAGAGTGTTGAGTGTATGACGGCTCGGAGCGTCCGAATTGAGAACAAATTTCTGCTGCTCTTCGCGCAGCGAGTTCACTTCTGCTGCTGGCTCCATTTGCAGTTTGCCGCTTTTACTCACGCTCAATACGCGCGGCAGGCTCATCGCGCCAGCCCATCCTGCTCGCGCGAACTCTGCTTCTCTGCGCGTCTCCGTAATCCACCCCCAAAGGATTCGCCGTCCATCAGGCGCCTCAAAACTTTTCGGCGCGTAGTATGCCCCGTGGTCAAGCACTCCACTCTGTTGCGGGCTGAAGCGCTGATTGATGTAGCCGCCTGTATGCCACTGCACTTTGCGCTCGGTAGAGTACAGCAGGCAATGTGAGCCGCCGAGACGGAAGAAGTCAGGGCACTCCCACATCTCACCGCTGTCAACCGTGTCGGATGCGGTCGTCGGCCACGTCTTCGCATTCTTCTTACCGGTTGCAAGCGGATGCAGATACTCCCACTCGGTGAGGTTGGAGTTTTTCTTTGCGCGGTAAAGCAGCGCACATCCGCCGATGCCGCGCATGCCGGAGCCGACAACCAGCCACCACTCACCGTTCTCAAACCAGATGCATGGATCGCGGAAGCCGGTCGCGGCGAGCTCTCTAGGCGGCGCGGCGAGAACTGGATGGTCGAGCTTTTGCCAGTGGTTCAGCGAGTCGTCGAGCGCAGTTGCGAGTAATTGCGTTTCGCGCAGATTGTTTGCGGCGTCGAGGATAGTAGCCTCGCTTGATGGAACGCGACGCACGCCGGTGTAG
>CAIMNN010000389.1 GCA_903842845.1 uncultured Acidobacteriaceae bacterium
CGAACAACTACCACCCATCCATGGAGATGTTGAGTTTGAGAATGTCGAATTCGCTTACCAGGAAGACAAACCGGTGCTTCACGGCATCAGCTTTGAGGCGAAGCCCGGCTCGGTGACGGCGCTGGTTGGTTCGTCGGGCTCCGGCAAGTCGACGATCATCAGTTTGATATGCGCCTTCCACAAACCCGGCTCCGGCCGCGTACTCGTCGACGGGCACGACCTTTCGAAGGTCAACCTCAATACGTATCGCTCACAGCTTGGCGTCGTCTTGCAGGATTCGTTCCTCTTCGACGGCTCCATCCGCGAGAACGTCATGTTCTCCCGCCCCAGCGCGACCGAAGAAGAATTTCTCGCCGCATGCCGCACCGCGCGCGTTGACGAGTTTGCCGAGCGCTTCCCTGAACAGTACGAGACCATCGTCGGCGAACGCGGCGTCAAGCTCTCCGGCGGTCAACGTCAGCGCCTGTCGATCGCACGCGCTCTGCTTGCAAATCCGCGCATACTCATCCTCGACGAGGCAACCAGCTCGCTCGACTCCGAATCCGAGCAGATGATCCAGGCCGGCCTCGCTAAGCTGATGGAAGGGCGCACCACCTTTGTGATCGCGCACAGGTTGTCGACGATTCGCCGCGCTGATCAGATTCTGGTTGTGGAAGATGGCCGCATTGTGGAGCGCGGCAACCATGATGAACTCTTCGCGAAAGAAGGCCGCTACTACGACCTCTACACACGCCAGCACGGCCTTGAGGCAAATCTCTTCCTCGCACCGGGCGAGGGGGACAAGGTGGAGGTTGGCTAAAAAGATTTAGATATGCAGTACAACCGTCAATGGAAATAGCACCGGTTGACCATTTACTGTCGCTGGCTGAAACCGAAATTGTTTTATCGCGTCGAGTGCATTCGCATCACAAACACCGCATAGATGATGAACCACATGAACTCCGACGGGTTTTCCATCCGTGCCAATTAAGAAACTGACGACAACCTCACCTTCCATCTTGTTGGTACGCATGTAGTCTGCAAACTGAGGACCATAATTATTTATCATTTTAGGCGGTTTAAGAGCGTCATCTTTTTTATATTCCAACGGGTCTACTATTGCTTCGCTTTTGTCTGCATGAAAAATCACGCGGAGAAATAACCGTGTTGCAACCGGGCGGTCTTTCAACGTCGCGGGGCTGAATTTGGTTGATTGTATTGCCTGCTTCGCAGCATCATCATAGACAGTATGCGTATAGCGCACAGGTTCCATCTCCGTCGCACTTCCATTTTCGGAGATAACCGTTAAAAAGACACAATCAACATCCTCAGTAAGTACAGGGCTCTCAGGATAGACAGCCTTACCCGCATCCAAGATACGTGCTCTCTTCAGGTCCTTGCCATATTCATAAATTGAGTTGGTATCCTTCTGGCTCTTGTCGTTAGCAAAGAGCATGGAAGGCATCAAAAACGCCAACAGCATAAAGCATGTCAATAAATGTTTCATCATCGCCTCAATGGAATTTCAGAACAAGTTCAAATTAACACACCTTTACTCAGCAAATCACTTCCTGGCACTCAACGAGGGTGATACAGTCGAGGTTTACTAGTGGATGTGAAAATTCACAGATACGGTTAATTGTACTGATACTGGTTTTCCGTCTTTCATCGCCGGTTTGTATCGATATTGCTTCACGGTATTAATCGCACTTGAAGTGAAACCAGGATTCGACGAACTGACCACATGCACATCTTGCGGCACACCATTTTCATCCACGGTCAAACCTACAATCACACTCCCTGAAGCCAAGGTTCGATCCGCTATGTCATTGATCTCAGGGGGAATATGGTTGAGAAGCTTAGGTGGAGAATTCAGTTGTGTTGTTTGCTCAACGTTGTTGCTACTTTGAGATGACGGATTGGGATGATCGATGTTGACCGTAGTTTCCAAAAGGCAGGGGAAATTCTGTTTGTTGATACTGTCGGCGGCGTATTGAATTGTGAGCACTTGTTTCACAGCCCGTTGCGCATTCGCAGGATCATCCTCGTTTACCGCATACGCAACAGCAATCAGGCCGTTCTTTTCAACGATAAATCGCACAATCACATCCTTCCCAGATTGATCGTGCTTTTGATTTAAATAAGGCATAGTTGCAAAAGTGAGATGAGATAAATCCTGAACGGATGCAGAACGCACAGGTCCCACGTCGACCGTAGTTGCCTTCTTGTGTAAAGTAACATGCAGGAATAACCTGGATTTGACCGCGCGGTTGTAAAGCGTTGCATTTTTGTAAGTCGACTTTACCATGCTCTCCGTGATTGCCTGATACAAGCTGTCATCCACGCATCGAATCTTTTGTATTCTGACCAACTTGCCATCGGCTGCAATCACCACAGCTACATAGCAATCAATGTCATGCTTGAGCGAGTTTGAAGAAGGATATGCAACTGGGACTTGATTCACGATTTCAGGTCCATTGATACCATCCATCTGATCGTATACATGCTCGGCTTCTGCGGCTGGTTGGTTCTGTGCATACACACAAACGTTAAATGCCAGCAACAGGCAGGCTGCCATCGTCGACAAAACTTTCATCTCAATACTCCGAATTAATTAGTAAACACTAGTACCGCATCGGCTGCCCGAGCCCCATCGGCATGCGCATGGGAATCCAGATCTGGACGTTGGGGGTCCATGTAAATGTCACGGTCGCGGAGAAGTGCACCGACACCGGCGCGCCGTCCTTCATCGCGGGCTGGTAGCGGTACTGCTCGACTGCGTTTGTGGCGCTCTCATCCAGGCCGTCGCCGAGCGACTTGATGACCTGAAGGTTGCGCGGCACGCCGTCTTTGCCGACGACGAAGTCGATGATGACGGTGCCGGAGATTTTGTCCTTATTGGCTTGTGCGGTGTAACCGGCTTCAACGCTGTGGATCAGCTTGGGCGCGGTTACGCCGTTGCCGAGGCTGTAGACCGTGTCCTGGGCGGCAAGCGTGGTGGCGAGGCAGAATGTGGCCCAAAACGCAAGTAGGATTAGAAGCGACTTTTTCATGGTGACCTCTCAACGTGAACAAGTTATCACAAAATCTCCAGCTCACGAATTAAAAACGCATAGTCAAGCGCGATCTCCTTCAGGTAGTCATAACGTCCGCTGGCGCCGCCGTGGCCGGCTTCCATGTTGGTGACGAGCAGCAGCGGATGCGCGTCCTGCTTGAGCGTGCGCAGCTTGGCGACGTACTTTGCCGGCTCCCAGTACATGACCTGCGAATCGTTGAGTGAAGTCTTGACCAGCATGGCCGGATAGTGGCCGGGCTTGAGGTTGTCGTAAGGCGAGTAGCTGAGCATGTATTTGAAGTACTGCTCCTCGTTCGGGTTGCCCCACTCCTCATACTCGGGGACGGTGAGCGGCAGCGTGGCGTCGAGCATGGTGTTCATCACATCGACGAACGGCACGTGCGAGAGGACTGCGCGGTAAAGGTCGGGCCGCAGATTGGTGACCGCGCCCATGAGCAGGCCGCCAGCCGAACCGCCTTCGATTGCGACGCGCGCGGGCGAGCCCCATTTTTCGGCGAGCAGATGTTCGGTGCAAGCTACGAAGTCGGTGAAGGTGTTCATTTTCTTGAG
>CAIMNN010000390.1 GCA_903842845.1 uncultured Acidobacteriaceae bacterium
GCGCCGGCGATACTGGCCAAGCTGCACAGTGAAGGGCTGCTGGGCGGCAGCGGCGAGGCTCAGGCTGAGGCTAAGGGCCAGCTGACCGGTAAGCTGCTGCGCGAGCTGCGACTGGCGCGCGGGCTCTCACTGGCTGAAGTGGCCAAGGCGGCCGAGATATCGACTGGATTTTTGAGCAATCTGGAGCGCTCGCAGACCGGTGTTTCGCTGGGAATCATGCATCGGCTGGCGCATTACTACGGGACGACGCTTTCGGCGTTTTACTACGAGGCAGAGTCGCCGGGGCCGCTGATCCGCAGGGGCGAGGGACGGCTTTTGGCAGGCGGCGACGGCGTGCATATGGAACTGCTGGCCTGGGGCAAAATTGTGATGGAGCCGCACCTGTTCACCATTGAGCCGGGCAAGGGGAGCATGGAATCCTACGCCCATCACGGCGAGGAGTTCTTGTATCTCATATCTGGTAAATTGAACATAACTTTGAATGGTACCGAGTACCACTTGAAGCATGGCGACAGCTTTTATTTTGTCAGCAAGACCCGGCATAGCTGGTATAACCCGGGAGAAACAACAGCAACAGTGTTGTGGATTAATACCTCGGCTGTGGTGTAGGCAGGGGGATTTTCAAGCAATTTTCATCTAGCCAACCCGGTAAACGGGTAAGGATGGTTTCGAGGCGTAAGAGGAAAGGCCTAAATACTCCATAAGGAACCATTGAAACTTCTTGACAAAGCCTCAAGGCATCCAGCAGCATGGTTAAAAATGCTGGTTTATCGCAAGTTTCCCTCTTGCGGCGTGAAGGTCTGAGCAGGATCAGCATACACATATTCGACTGATTCCCTGCAATGTTTTTTGAGGGCTAATTTCGCCCTAACCTCAATTTGTACAAACTTATCCGGAACACCAACCGCAGCTGTTGGTGGGCTGGCTACCACCTTGCTAAGGAGTCCAAAACAGTATGTTTTCATTCAAAAGCATTTGCGGGAAGCTGTTCCTGCGTAGCCTTATCGTGATGGCGGCTATCGCTATCGCAGCATCAACTATGCTGCTGGCGCAATCAACCTTCGGCACGATCCTGGGCACTGTGAAGGATGCCAACGGCAACCCTGCGCCGGGCGTGCAGGTGAAACTGCTCAACACCGGCACCAGCGCGTCGCGCGTTGTCTACTCCGACGGCAACGGCAACTTTGCCTTCAACAACATCGATGTAGGCACCTACTCGGTCACATTCTCGGCCAACGGCTTCCAAACCTCCGAAGTGCCCATGATCTCGCTGACCGCGCGCGAGACGCAGCGTGTGGACACGATGATGAAGCTGGCCTCGCAGAACCAGACCGTCGTCGTGCTTGATACGCTGGAAAATGCCAACGTCATCACCACCGACGAATCGAACCTGGCCGCTACCAAGGTCGGCGCTGAGCTTGAGACACTCCCGGTGGCTATCTACTCGCGCTCGGTGGGTTCCACCAGCCCCATCTCTACGCTGACCACCGAAGCCGGCGTGCAGACCGACCCCGGCGGCAACCTGATCATCGCAGGCACTACGCCTGCGCTGATGAGCACCACACTTGACGGCATCGCCAGCATGGCCGTTGAGTACTCCGGCCCTTCGAGCGAGCTCTTCCCTTCCTTCAATTCAATTGAAGAAATTCGCGTCAGCGAGACCAACAACAACGCAGAGTTCTCCGGCGTTGCCGATATCACCACCGTCTCCAAGGCCGGCACCAACAAATTCCACGGCGGCGTGTACGAAAACCATGAGAACACGGTCTTCAACGCAGGCAACTCCATCACCGGCAACAAGCCCAAGATCATCCTCAACGACTTTGGCGCTACGCTGGGCGGCCCGCTCATCCTGCCCAAATACAACGGACACGACAAGACCTTCTTCTTCTTCAGCTATGAGGGCCTCCGCCTGCCGCGCGAAACGCCGACCGTGTTGAGTGTGCCCTCAAACGATATGCGCAACGGCTATCTGGTGGACTATCTCACTGGACAAGGCATCAGCACCATTTACAACGCCGATGGCTCAGTTCTTGATCCGACCAGCGTGCCGATCAATCCGGTCTCGGCGAACATCCTGACCTATCTCTTCCCCACTGCCAATTTCGGAGCGGCGAGCGATTACCAAAATAACTACCGCAAGAATCTGCCCGCGCCTATCAGCGACAATCAGGGCGATGCGCGCTTTGACCACACC
>CAIMNN010000391.1 GCA_903842845.1 uncultured Acidobacteriaceae bacterium
CCAAATAAACACCCGTAACGTGCGTGCCCGGCGTTGAACCGCGCGTCGACGTGAACGCCAGCCAGTGTCCATCCGGCGAGATGGATGGATAGCCGTCGAAAGCATCGTTGTAAGTGAGCCGCACTTGCTCGTCGCTGTTCACGTCGCCGAGGAACACCTCGTAGTTTTTTGGCTGTAGCACTTTCACAAAAACATAATGATGTCCGTCCGGCGCGGGATACGGTGACCAGTTGGTGCCACCATCGTTGGTGAGCTTGCGCAGGCCTGTGCCGTCGGCTTGAATCGTGTAGAGGTCCATCGGCAGCGGATGCTTTTGCGCCTTTGAGTCTGCCGTCTTCCACGCGCGGAAGATGATGGTCTTGCCGTCTGCGAAGAGAAATGAACCACCGGGCTCAAGTCCGTCGAGGTGCGTGATCTGCTGCGGATTCGAGCCGTCAGTGTTCATCTTCCACAGCTCCATCTTGCCGGAGCGCTCACTGCCAAACAGGATCCATGTTCCATCGGGCGAAACGGACACCTCGGCATCATATACAGTATTGTTGGTCAGCCGCCTCACGTTGCTGCCGTCAAGGTCGGACGAATAAAGTTCAGAGCCCTGCGGATAGTCGCTTGGGTCGGAGTAGTTCGACTTCGCCAGATTCAGATTGTCGCGCGTCGACGTCCAGATGATGTGCTTGCCATCGGGAAAGTAGTACGAGCAAGCGTCATCGCCCTTGTCGTTGATGCGGCGAACATCTGTGCCGTCGACGGCGATGGTGTACACGTGGTAGTTGGTATCACCTTCAAACTTGGCATCACCGATCAGATGCGTGCCGTCAGGCGAAAAATAAAACTCGGCGCCGGCGGGAATGTTCGGCACGCGATGCACAGGCAACTCGCGCGCGTCTTGTTGCGCAGGCGGCGGAGCTGCTGTTTGAGTTGCTGGCTGCGGAGTGGCGGCACTTTGCGCGGCGAGTGAACCGGCTGCGAGCACGAGCCCGCAGACAACGGCAAGAAGAAGCGGGCTGAAATGTGAACAGTAGTTTTTCATCTGAAGATCATCCTTTGCTTTCTGAAGCGTAACGTGTGGCCTGCGGAGAATCAACTCCGCAGGCCGTGAAGTTTAGAACTGAACTTTGAGAGCGAGCTGCGCATTGAAGGGTTCGCCCGGCCCAATGCCAGGCAGGCCGAACTGCTCACCGTTGGTTGAGTTGATGGGCAGCGTGAAGTTGACGCCAGGTCCTGCTGGTATCAGCAGATTGGCGCCGAGGAATGTTGGATTGCCAAGATTCGCGCGGTTGAAAAGGTTGAACAGCTCCGCGCGGAACTGCACGCGTGCCCGTTCAGAGATGCGAGTGGATTTCACGATCGAAAGATCAACATCCGCATACCCCGGACCAACAAGTTGATTGCGGCGGTAGCTGCCGAAAGTTCCTGGATCAGGGAATGCGAATGCATACGGATTGAACCAATAAACGCCGCTGTTGGTCACAGTGTGAGAGGTGCCGGCGTACGGATTGCTGACCAGGTTAGGACGGTCGAGG
>CAIMNN010000392.1 GCA_903842845.1 uncultured Acidobacteriaceae bacterium
GAAAGACAAATGGCGCAGTGCCTTGCACGCGCCAGTTGATCTCGTGACTCCAGGGTTGCTGCAACTCTTCTGATTCGCAGATGACAGTCGCCCCCACGTCGGCTGCCGGCGGGCGCACTGTGCGCATCTTATACGTGGAAAGCATTATGGAGTCGGAGGTATCGCCTATATCGGCGAAATCCGTCTCCTGCGCCTGAAATTGTTGTTCATCGGTGGCAATGGTCCAGACGCGAAAGTAAATAATTTTTTCGTCTATGTCATAACCCACTCCGCACTGCGCATGGCTGCGCCCCTGCGGCTTGAGGATGCGGATAGCCTCGCGCTCCCGCTCCACGGCGCGGCCGTTGTTGTCGATAGTCTCTACGTATTCGTCATAGAGTATGACAGCGGGCGAATCTTTTGCGTAGGTCGGTGTTGCGGTCTTTGCCGCGTCAAGTCCCCACTGCGGCACCGGCTGTTTGTCTTTGCCGAAGATGTTGGCATGGGCTGGGATCGCCACCACAACGCATAACACTGCCGTCAGGATCAATAAACGCGCATCAATTTTGGATAACATTTAATTTCCCTTTGGTGCAGCGGCTGCATGCGTCAGAACTATCTGCTGCTGATCGGCCGCGGCCAACTTGGTGTAAAAATCGTGCAGTTGCTGGTAGTCGGCAGGTTTGATGAGGACAAAGTTGCGGGCATAGAGCCGAGACACGCTCAGCACATCGTCATTCGCCGAGGATTTGATGCGCAGGACGGCGTTGTTGGGCCATGTCATGTCATTGCTGACCGGACTGCTCTCAACCGTGTATCCGGCGGGGAAATGGTAATTGACGGCATCCTGAATCATGCGCGCAAAGTGCATGTCCACCGGCGAGAGGCGTTTGGTATTTGAGACGAATGGATGCGCGGCATGTGACTCGAAGAAGAGGCCAGGCAGAAAGAAGCGCTTGCCGGTCGTCGTGCCCATGTTGCCGGTCAAGTTCACCATGGCCACCAGGTTGGTGTTCGGCTGTTCCATGCCGATGAAGCGGTCCAGCTCGCCTCGCACACCATCAGGCACCTCATTGTGCAGCATCTCGTTGAACTGCTTCTTCACTTCATCGCTGCCGTCGGTGAGGTTCAAATGCCGCCACTTGAGGGCATCGGGGCCGGTCATGATGTAGCGGGCGTAGCCTTTAATGTTGCCGCTTTCGTCCATAGTGACATCGGCCAACCTCTGTACAGCGGCCTTCGCGTAACCATTTCCCTGCGGAGTTCCTGCCACAGCCGTGCCCTTGTAATCTGTGGTGACACGCAACCCGGCCGAGAAGAGATGCTTCCAGCCGAGCTCGCCGTAATCGCAGAACTTTTCACCCGGGTCCAGATAGACTTCCTTGCCGTTGATGCTTGCTATCGCAATAAAGTCATGCAACTGTGACATGCTGAGGTAATTCGGGTCGAACATGGCTCGGCTGCGGTCTGTAATCATCATTGGCCAAGCCTTTAGTCCTGCTGCATTCAGCATCGATACATAGAGCAGCGCCAACTCGTCCGAGGTTCCGCTTTTCTGCTTCCACACGTCCTCGGCGCTCCGGATCTCCTTCTGCTTTGCGGCCTTGCGTTCGGCTTCGGTCTTGTGGCGTGTGTAGTCGGTGTTCTCAAGCTTCATCACCGAGGCATAGAGCTTTTGCGCCTTCTGCTCCTCGGTATCCGATGCGCCGACCAGCGAACTCACCGCCTCGCGCATGCTCTTGTCGGGCTTCACGAAGCGCTCCACCTCTTTGCGCCACACGGAGCCTTCCTTTTGCCAGTATTCATTCATATTGGTGGCGTAGGTGTAATAAAAATCAATATGCCAGTAGAAGCTGTCGAGCGGTGGCGACCATTCTTCATTCGGGGTCGGCGGCACATCGGTAACGTCGATTGTGTAATGGTGGGATATATCCTCATTCACTTGTGCGCCGTTGCCAAGACGGCCTGAGTACATCAGCCGCGAGAGCGCTTCGCCGCGTGAGTTCAGGATCCAGTGACCTCCTGAGAGATCGGGGGTAAATTTGTAATGTGCCTTATGCACGAAATACGGCTGCTGGACCTCCCATTGCGGAGAATAGACACTGTCATCGGAGTACTGGATATCCAACTTGTACTCCAGAATGCTACCCACTTCCACATTAGGCAATGTGAAGACGATCTTGTTCAGCTGCTCGTCCCCATGTTTGTACTCCATCAGGTCGGTGGGCTTAGCTTTTAATGGAATAATTGTTCCGTCGGCGTGAATGGTGCGCCCTTTGAGGTCTCTAACCCTCGATTCGCCGCGCACATAAGGAATCTTGACTGTGGCCAGCTCCTTGCCCTTTTCGGTCAGCACCTTGAGGCGCACATAGATGTTGTGATAGTGCAGGCTGTCGTCAGCCGTTTCTTCGCGATAGAGGTAAACTGCATCGGCACCAGGCGCCTTCGCGTCGGTGGTCATGCTCAACTCTTCCGCCATCGGCTGCTGAAACGCTTGTGCGCGGAGTGTGCCTTTGTTGCAAAGTTGAAGGAAGATGAAAAAAAGCAGAATTGATAAATTCTTCAAACGGAAGATATTATTTTTCATGGCACAATCCTCGAGGTTGTGAATCTGCTCTGAATTCGCGCAAAGACAGCACCATGCGCGTACCGGTGCAACTTTGCAGTGTTTCGTTCTACATGCTGGTTTTGTTCAAAAAAAACAGTGACGCTGGCATGGCGGATTGGTTCTCAGAACTGCATAGCCGTATATCAACACCTCTAAGCTGAGAACCGAATAATTAGCAACGGTTGTACTCGCAAAAAAGCGTTGAATCCACTTTCCTATCAAATGCTTGCGGCAGGCAAGGGTAGAAATCACAATATGGTCGATTTATTGAATTAATAATGAGGAGCACAAGCGAAGGTAACCATCTCTCATAACAGATTAGTTAATAGTTGAAGAGATAAATTCAC
>CAIMNN010000393.1 GCA_903842845.1 uncultured Acidobacteriaceae bacterium
GCCTCACCTTATTGGTGGCTTGTCTGCCGCTCTTACTGGCGCTCTACGGGCTTTGCTCGATTCGGCGCATATCAACAATACTGCGGCGATGCTCAAACTCAAGGGAGGCAAAGTCTCCGGCCAGTCAGTCGTCATCGAGCCCACGCAAGTGACTGAGATCGAGGGCGCACCGGGCGTGGATGATATTCGCAAAATTGCGATGCCGATGCCGTTCAATCAGCCGTCGCCCGTGCTGTTTCAGCTTCTCGGCTTTCTCACGACTGCCGCCAAGGGCGTCGTCACGACCGCAGAAGAGAAGATCGCTGACATCACGTCCAATGCCCCGGTTGGCACGACTCAAGCCCTCATCGAGCAGGGCGCAGCAGTGTTCTCCTCAATCCATGCGCGACTGCACGCTTCGCAGGCTCGCGTCTTCAAGATCATCGCTCGGCTGAACCGCTGGTACTTAGACGAGTCAGACTGCGAGATGGCGCAGGAACTCGGCGTCACGGCAAAGGACTTTGAGCGCAATACGGACATCGTGCCCGTGAGCGATCCGCACATCTTCGCTGAGAGCCAGCGCTATGCGCAGATTCAGACGCTCGCCTCACGTGCGCAAGCGAACCCTGACTTGTACAACCGATTGGCAGTTGAGAAGCGCATTCTAAAGCAGATTAAACTTCCCGAAATCAACGAGGTGCTGCCTGACCCCGCAGAAGTGAAGCAGATGAACCCCGCGCTTGAGAACGTCGCAATGGCGCTCGGCAAGCCTTGCGGCGCATTTCCCGGTCAAGATCACCTCGCGCACCTGCAGGTGTTGCTTGACTTCGCCAAGGATCCTCTGTACGGCTCAAACCCGACGATTGCCCCCGTGTTCCTGCCCCGTGCGCTTGAGCACGCCAAGCAGCACATCACGCTGTACTACTTGCAGTTCATGAGCCGCGCCGGGGTGAACACGCTTAAAGAGCAAGCGATTGATGCGCAGCAGCAGCAGGCACTCGCGCTGATGTCGCCGCAGTTCTTCCAGCACTCGCAGCAGACGTTTTCGGGCGCAGCGCCTGTTATCAATCAGATGATTCAGATGCTTCAGCAGTTGTCGCAGCAAGCGCCGCAAGATCCCGCAGTCGCGGCGCTCTTGCAGTCCCAGATGGCCGAAACTCAGCGCAAAGCGGCGTATGACCAAGGCCACCTACATCTGGACGCCAAGAAGGCACAGGACGACACCGACACTAAGCGCATGGCGATTGCCTCTACCGAGCAGATCAAGGCCGCAGACCTCACGCATGACGTGAACACGATGACCATTGAGAAGCAATGGGAGATGCAACAGGCCGAGCAAGCTCATCAGCGACAAATGGCTTTGCAGGCTCAACAAGCGCAACAGGCGCAAGCAGCGCAGATGGCAACACAGCAACCCCAACCCGCAGTTCAACCGGCGCAGTCTCCTGTGCCACCGCAAGGAGTAAGTGATGGCCAGTAAATTCACGGCAAAACAGTTGGAAGCGATTTCCAACATGGATCAGGCAGTAATCCGTGGGAAGCGGGAACTTGGAGCCAACGCAACCGACATGGACAATTCCATTCTTCCGGGAAAGACAGAACTCGGCGCAACGGTGACCGACATGGAAAACCAGTCCATCCAGGACAAGATGCGTGAGATCGCTGAGAACAGGGCGAATGCTCGTGCCTATGAGAGCATCCCGATGGAGGACAAGGGGGTATCCCCGGTCGCCAAAAAGAAAGGCGGCGAGGTAAAGACGGGCAAGGACTGGCATGGTTTTGGGAAGACCAAGACCGGCAAACACAACCACGGTTTCTAGGAGAACGACATGAGTGAAGCTATTTCTATGCACAAACGTCTTGCCATGGGCATTGACGAGGGCAACAAACTCAAAAAAGGTGGCAAAGTAGGCTACGCCGAGGGTGGCAAAGTGATGCCCGAGAAAGGCGTTGCTAACCTGCCCGCTAAGGGTCTGAAGCCTAAACTGTCCAAGCCCGAGCCGCACGCTGTGGCAACGATGAAAAAGGGCGGCAGCGCACGTGGCCGTTGAGTCCGGGTTGATTGATGTCATCCAGAAGCGACGCGCCGAAATCGCGTTCGCTCTGGCCGACGGTCACGCCGTGAACATAGAGAGCTACCACCGGCTCGTGGGAACTTACCAAGGGCTTGGCGAAGCCCTGGAGTTCATCAACGAACTGCTTGAAGACAAAGATAACTGATGTTTGTAGTACAAACCGCGCCGAATGGCGCTTTTTAAAAGGAAAGTCGCATGACTTTAGACCAGGCCTTCCCCCCAATTGATTCTGGATGCGCGCCTCTTGGCGGAC
>CAIMNN010000394.1 GCA_903842845.1 uncultured Acidobacteriaceae bacterium
CGCCGCCGAGAGAGAAGCTGCCGCGGTTGAGCGGGCGCGCGGCGATACAGCAGAGGATGCGGACGGAGTTTGAGCGGGTGGGTGTGTGGGAGCTGCTGCGGAAAAAAATTCCGGCGAGCCAGTACACGCGGCCGGGGGATCCGCTGAGAATCGACGCGGCGTACAGGCCGAATGGCGTGGTGAAGATGTTCCACGCGGTGAGCCTGGAGCCGGGTGTGGAGATGGCCAAGGTGCTGGCGTTTTCTGCGGCGAGTTTGCGTGAGGGAATTGAGCGCGTGGAGAAGGCGGGGTTGGAGCTGACGGCGATCGTTGAGCCGGCGGCGAAGTTGGGCGCGACGGACGAGGAGCCGGAGCGGCTGGAGATGTACCGGTTCGGAGTGGAGACGATGGAGGAGCACCAGATACGGGTGTTGACGACGGCCGATATGGGGCGGGTGGCGGATACGGCGCGGCGTGAGCTGTTGAAAGACTAGTTCTATGTTGTCGGAGTTCAGGGTGATTGATTTTTGAGTGCGTGTTGCAGATATATATATTGAGTTGAGGTAGGATGATTTTTGTAAGCAGTAATCCAGCAATGATGCGAAGAGGATGAAGCAGATTCAACAAAGAATTGGCTAGCGGCTAGTAGCTGAGAGCTTGAAGCCAACATAAGGCACAACCGATACAGGTTGTGCCTTTTGTTTTTTGAAGCGAGGTGCGCGTGAAGGTGGGAGAGCAGTTGAGAGAGATATGGCGGCAGGCGACGGGGAAGAGTGTAGATGCAGGGCGCAGCGAAGAGCCTGAGGCGAAGCGCCGGACGCTGGCGCTGCCGGCGGTGGTGACGCCGGTGCAGTATCCGGGGCGGCATTTGCCGAAGCCGACGCCGTTGAACCTGCGGCGCTTTGCGGAGACGCCGGTGGTGCGGCGCGCGATCAACGTGATCAAGGACCGCATTGCGGCGATGGACTGGCAGGTGAGAGTACGTCGCGGTGAGCGCGGTGACGAGATCGGTTATGCGGAGTTGAAGCTGAAAGCGCTGCGGCGGATGTTGGAGGAGCCGAACGAGACGGACAGCTTCCGCACGTTGATGGAGCAGGTGATTGAGGATGCTTTGACGGGCGGCTACGGCGCGGTGGAGATGGAGCCGACCGGTGATGCCGAGAAGCCTGCGATGTTGTGGGCGGTTGATGGCGCGAGCATCCGGATCAACGCCAATTGGGATGGTGACCAGGCGACTCCCAGGTATGCGCAGGTGATGCCGGGGCAGTTCGAGTCGCAGGCGGTTGAGTTGCGGGATGAACAGTTGATGTATGTGCGGTTGAATCCGCGCAGTTATACGCCTTTTGGATTGGGGCCGCTCGAGGTTGCGTTTGAGACAGTGAATCTGTTTTTGAGCGCGCATCGGTTTGCGGGGAATCTGGCATCGAACAGCGTGGCGCAGTATGCGTTGTGGTTGAACGATGCGACACCGCAGCAGCACGACAGATTGATCCGCTGGTGGCAGGACGAGATCGAAGGGACGGGACGCGTTCCGCTGATTTCAACGACGACGAAGCCCGAGGTGTTGCGTTTTGCGCAGGGGACGGATGCAGACCTGCGGTTGCAGTGGCAGGAGTTTTTGATCCGCATGGTGGCGAATGCATTCGGATTGCCGCCGTTGATGCTGGGGCTTGAAGCGGATGTGAACAAGGCGACGGCGTCGGAGATGGCCGATGAGGCATTCCGTGGAGCGATATCGCCGCTGGCGCAGCTGATAGCGGGACACATCACGCGCGATCTTTTCGGAAAGTGCATTGGCTGGCGCGAGTTTGAATTTGTGTTCAACGAGCTGAATGCGCGCGATGAGGAGACAGAGCTCAATGTGCAGGTTGAGCTGTTGAAGGCTGGTGTGTTGACGGTGAACGAAGTGCGCGCGATGCGTGGACTGGGACCGCTTGAGAAGAACGGCCAGGCGCAGTTGAGCGGGGCGGCGGAGTGAGCGACAACGAAAGTGGCGCGATGAAGCGAGATACAAATGCAGAGCAAGAGCGGGCGAGTGGAGAGCAAATGCGACTGGAAGCGATGGCGGTCAGTTTTCCTCATGTGGAGGGGCATCCGAACCGGGTTCCCTTTGAAGGGGTTTTGACGGTGGTGAACAGTGTGAGCGACAAGGCTCCGGCAGGCGCGCGCGGGCATCGGGTGATGTTGACGCGTGCGGCGGCGGAGAAGGCGCTGCCCAGTCTGCTGGGGATGGGCGTCGATTACAAGCCGAGCTGGGATGGGCATGACGCGCGGCGGAAGATTGGGTTGTTGACCGAGGCGGACCTGGTGGGTTCAAAGCTGGTGGTGAAGGGCTATTTGTACGCGCGGGATTTTCCCGAGGTGGCAAAGGCGATGGAGGCACATTCACCGGGTTCGATGGGGATGAGCTACGAGATAGCCGATGCGCGGGTTGAGGACATGAACGCGGAGGTGTGGCGATTGACGCGAGCGACGTTTACCGGAGCGGCGGTGTTACTGAGGGATAAGGCGGCGTACCGCGGGACGAGCTTCCGGCTGTTGCGCGGCTGAGAGATGTGGTAACGAACGAAGCGAGGAAAGGATGGGATATGGAGAAGGAAGTGGAACAAATCGTTGAGCGGCTGGATGCAACAACCCAGCAGCTCGAAGAGTTGCTGGGCCGCATTGAGGCTCGCCAGGCAGAGTTGGCTGGCGAAGTTGAGCGGATCTCGGCGACGGTGGAGCAGGGGCGTCGCGAGGCTGAGCTCGAAGAGAAGTTGCAGGCAGCCGAGCAGGAGTTGGCGCAGTTGAAAGCCGGGGCTCCCGCGTTGCCCTTGCGCAGAACATTGCCTGCGGCGACGAGCGAGCTGTTGGCCAAGCGCGGCATTACGCATGATGGTGGACCGATCGATGTGCGTGCACTGGATGCTGCACTTGCGGGGCTGAGCCTGGAGCAACGCATTGCTGTGAAGACGCAGTTGCAACGGGCGGGGGGAATTTCGTAAAGGCAGGAATCAGAAATCAGGGAACAGGCGAGTGCCGAGCAAGTAGGGCCTAGCCAGTAAGTGCAAATTAGAACGGAATTCATTGTTCTAACCAAACTTCTGATTTGTTCACAGTCAACAACGGATTTAAACAGAGCGAATCTGTTTCAACAAGTGCTGGGCGATGAGCCTCGGCAGGGGTGCCCCATGGAGGGGGCGAGTAAGCCTATGAATGCAATTTTTGCTGATATCCACGCGGCAGCCGACTACATCGGACCTGGCGCCATTGAAGTTCCACTGTATCAAACCGAGATCTTCGACATCTGCCGGCGTTCGAGCCCGTTTGGTCAGCGCATCAAGCAGGTGCCGGCGACCGGGCATCCTTCACGCTTCTTCGAAGAGACGGCCATTCCGAACCCGGGCACGAGCGGCTTTGTGAATCCGCGCAGCATCGTTGCGCCTGTTGTGAGCCCGACACGCGTCGAGCGCAGCGTACCGCTGAAGGCGATCGTTTCGCAGATCAACTACAACCTGTTCGACATCGAGCTCGGGGACCAGCAGAAACAGTTTGCGTATCTGCAGGCCAAGGACCTTGCCGACACAGTGAGCGGCGTGATGGTGGCACATGACGTAGCACTTTGGAACGGTAACGACACCAGCCTGAGCACACCGACAACAACACAGTACATGGGTGCAATCAACCAGATCGTTGGCGGCGGCAACACGCTGACCATCGGCACAACTTCATCGATCGTTGATGGGTTGAAGTCGACAGTTGCACAGATGGTGGCCAGCAACGGCTTCCACGTGCGGCCGACTGCCATTTACGCGAACCCGGTGCTGCTTGACCTGATCGACCGCGAGATGAAGACCGAGTTCAACGTGGTTCTGGATTCGGTGGAGATCACCGGCGGCGTGCGCGCAAAGGCACTGGCGACGCAGGCCGGCGAACTGCCACTGATCCCGGACTGGAGCATTCCTTACACCGGGACACCGGGGTCTGGTTCGGCGCAGTTGCCGGCGTACATTGTGACCGAGGACCTGATCGAGTATCACTGGCTCGGCGATCCGACACCGCGCATTTTCCAATTGGGGCTGCCGGGTTCGTTGACCTATCAATATGTAGCGGTGAAGTTCGGCGCAGTGATTGTGAAGGGAGCGAACTACGCACACTACCAGGTGGTCGTCGATCGCTAGTTGATGTGAGCAGTGAGCGAAGGGCGCGGAGAAATCCGCGCCTTTTTCTTTTTGCTTTGCTGGGGAACGGTCAGAAGAGAAAGAGATGAGGGAGTGGGATGGGACAGCCGTATCTGCAGCCATCTGATTATCAAAATTATGGACTGCCTGCCGGGACGAGCGCGGACTGGATAACGGCCGCGACGGCGCTGATCAACAGTTTTTGCAGACGGCCCGACCTGAACGTCATTCAGTACACGGAGCGGTTGCGCGTAGTGCAGGCATCGCGAACGGTGCTGTTGAGCTATCTGCCGCTGTCGCCGTTGGGGCTGGCGAGCACGCCGTTGATATCGATCCAGGCGCGGTATACGAAGCCGCGGCGCGGGGAGATGATGGCTTCGCCGCTTTTTGATATTGTGTGGGCATTTTCGCTGCCGGGGCAGTGGACGACGCTCGATGTATCGACGGTGGATTATGACGCGCACACTGGCGAGTTAACGCTGCCGTGGAGTTTGTTCGGGCTGCCGTTCAACGAGGTCTCGGTGACCTACACGGCTGGTCTGACGACGATCGGCGACGATGTGAAGTCGGCGTGTGCGCAGATAGTGCGGAATGCGCAGGCGACGCCGGCGTTGAACGCGAGCATGTCGCGCATAGACACGATGCAGTTGAAATATTTTTCGAGCTCGCTGCTCGACGAGACGGTGCAGACGTGGCTGAAGCCCTATGTGGCAAGCCGGGCGGGGTGATGCATGAGCGATACATCTTCACGGAATCCTGTGTGCGGGCCGCAGTTGATAGCCGATGCGCTGCTGCGCACGGTGGCTGGGACGACTGCACTCTTCCGCGTGACAAATACGTCGACTGATACGAACCAGTCCGAGTTGGGGCTGGTGGCGACGACGTTTGTCGATGTGACGGTGAGCCCGGTGCTGATGCGCAAGATGCGGCCGAGTTGGAAAGAGGGCGGCGAGTCGAGATGGGAGCTGCTGGTTTCAGCGACAGGGCTTGAGCAACAAGTGATGGCATTGGATATCCCTTCGGTCGAGGCACTGTTTCAGATGACATTGGGTGTGACGGTCACGGGGCAGGATTATCTGATCGACTCGATCGCAGCGAATGAGGCATTTGGGAATGTTTATCTCTACCGGTTGTTGTTGCGCGAGGCAGTGCAGCAGGCGATCTGATTTGCGGGAGCGGCGATAGTATGCAGAATGCGAAAGATTCGTTTTACATGGCGCTGCGGACGCGGCTGGCTGCGCTGAACCCGGAGCGGACGATATTGCTGCGGGGGACGACGCGGCCGGGGATCATTGTTGAAGAAGCTGAAGCACCGTTTGGGCAACTGCCGAACGACGTTTACCTACTGCGCTGGACGGGCCTGGGTGTAGATGCGGAGTTGGCTTCGCAGATGGTTGCGGCGGAGTGCGAGATTCTTTATTCGACCGCAGGCACGCAGAGTTTTGGCGGGCTGGACCGCGGGCGGTTGCTGAGCGCAATGGACGAAGAGGTTGATTCGATACTTCAGCCGTACTCGACGCCCAAGATGAATTACATGACGCAACCTCCAACAACATTTTTGACGCAGGTGTTTTGGGAGACGCCGGTATTCACGCCGAGTGTAACGCTGCGCGACAAGATAAGCCGCTCGTTGAAGGTGATGGTTTACAGCTACCAGGAGCAGGGGGAGTAAATGACGACATCGTATAGTTCTCCGGCTCCGGTGACAAACCGCGTGCAGGCGTTTTTTGCGCCGGTGAACCGCGCGACGGGAACGCCCGCGCTCTTTGATGCGGCGTGTCAGTTGAATTTCAATCCTGCTGCGCCGCCCGCACCGTGGGTGAGCCTGGGGCGGATCAAGAATTTTACGCGCAGAGCAGCTAGCAAGACAGTTGCGGTGATGACGGGGATTCCCGCATCGCCACTTGAGCAGACGCGCGAGACACTGAGCGCCGAAGTAAGTTTTGAATTTTTGAGTTGGACGAAACTGACGATGGCGTTGGCGACCGGCTCGCAGCATATGAATTTGCTTGCAGAGGCGAGCGGCGCTCCGGTCAGCACGGTGACAGTTGAAGCGAGTTCGACGTCAACTTTCGTCGCGCTGGCACAATCGGATGCGGCAACGTTTCATCCGGGCGAGTGGATAGCAGTTGATGCGGATTATGCAGGGCAGACTGGGTTTGTTGGTTCGCCGATCTCGGGTGCGTATGTAAAGCAGCCGCTGAGCGATGTGAACTACATTCGTCGCGTCACCATGAACGTGGGGTTGGTCTCGCAGGTGACGACGGCGGGCCTGACGCTGGCGGCGCCGTTAATCGGCGGCGCTCCGGCGGCCGGCTTGAAGGTGCAACCGATAGTGGGATTTGTTGACCGCGAGGGCGGCAGCTTTTATCAGGAGTGGTCGGGGCTGTTTCTGCAGAAGGGTGCGCAGGGCGAGAGCATTTTTTATTACTACCCGCGGCTGCAGTGCGCTGTAAGTGCAAGCGAAGTTGTGAGCCTGCTCGATGCAAAGCAGAAGGAAGGCTTGTCGCGCGTGCTGCTCAAGGGGCAGTACCTGGCGATGCCGGTGACGGATGCGCTCGACGGTGAGCGCGTGGTGTGCTATCGCAGTTATCTTCCGGCGCCGAATGCGCTGATCTAAAAATTATGGGGGCGAAAGATGAAGCTGACAATCAATGGCGTTGACTACACGGCGGCGCTCGATGCGGTGAAGCCATTGACGATCGAGCGCAAGCTGAATCAGCCTTCTTCGTGCATGTTCTTTTTGAGCTTCGGTGTAAGCAGCGCGTTGGCGGTGCCGGTACGCAATCAGCCACTCGCCGTCGTGAGTGATTCGGAGACAGTTTATTTCACCGGCTACATTGTGGCAACGCCGTTGCCGGAGTACGCAGGGCTGGGTATGACTGGCCCTCAATATAGATACGTGATCGAGGCCTTCAGTGACGAGATATTGCTGGACCAGCAGTTGCTGCCGCCGGGTACGACGATTGCGAATGAATCAGTGAGCTCAGTGCTGAGTGCGATGGTTGTGCACACAGGTTCTGCTGCACTGCATACTGGCGGACTTGGTCTGACAACAGCCATCAGCAACTTTACTCCTGCGCCGGGCTCGAAGTTCAGTGAGAATGTGGGCGAGATAGCAAACCAGGCTCGTGCAACGTATCATGCATTGGGCGGGTCACTGTACGCGCAAAACGTCGGCGGCACAGTGCATGCACTCGATGAGACGCAGGGTACTCTGACGCTCAACGGTCTTGAATTCAGCTCTGCGACGCGACGTGCGCTGGCAAACGATATCACCGTCTGTGGCGAGCATGAGCCGGTGGCTTATGTTACGGAATATTTTCTGGGCGATGGTGTGACGACACAATTCGAGCTTTCGCAAACACCATTCTTTCTCTCCGCGACAAAATCAAAACTCATCAACGAGCTCTTCAATGAAGGGCATATTCTGACCGACGTCTGGGCTTATAACGGCGCGTCAGGGTATATACAACTCGGAGCGGGCGGCCTGACATTCAACGGCGGCAATGGATTAGACGGGGAAACGGTCATATACTGGCTAGACCCGATCGAAATGAGCGGAACGATGATGCTCGAGGCGATTGGTGTAACGCTTGCGCCGGGAAGTTCGGGAGTGCTTGCGGCTTTTTCAACGGGTCTGTTGCAGCAGGCGGATTGCCAGGCGGGATTTCTTGTGACGTCGAGCGGCGGCAACGTGACGCTGCAACCGCTGATCAATGGGTCGCCAACAGGAACGGCTTACACGATAAACCCTACATTTCAATACAACCTGCGAGTACGAGTACATGCGCCGGAGTTTGCGCGGAGCACAGCGGTGTACCGCAGCTATGACGACAACGGGTTGATCACAACTGGTGGCAGCCGGGTTTTTTGTGGTGCGAAGGTGACCGTTGAGATCCAGGAGTCAGCCAATGGACTGACGGGAATGCCGGTTGTGCTCTATGACGGTGCCATCAATAATCTTCTTGGCAATGCACAGATACTTGCCGGGAGCAGCATCAATCTTATCGGCTCAATGCGCGCGTTGAATTTGACGAACCTTGGTTCGTGTTGGGTGGTGACAACGCCGAGTGGAGGCGCGCCATATACACGGAGCTTGGGAACAGTGGCCGAAGGGGCCGAGTGCCATGTGGAGCGAAGCGGGAAATGTGTTTTTTACACGGGCTATCAACCGCCTGCCGGCGAGCAAGTGGCGGTGAGTTACAGAACGATTGGCCGCGCAGTGGGACGGGCAGTGAACGCGGCTAACCAGGCGGCACTGGCGGCGGCAGGGCTGCCGGCTATATCAGTGTGGATAGGAACGGTGACCAATCCACCGGCGCGCACTTCGGCGGATTGCCGCAATGCCGCTTCGGCGTTGGAACAGGCTGCGGCGAGTGCGAGCGCGTTGTGGGCGGGGACGTACAGAGGCACGCAGCTGAATTTTGTGAGTGATGTTTGGCCGGGGGACGCGCTGAACCTGGTTGCACCGTCGCTCACTTTGAACGTACAGTTGATCGTGCGTTCGGTCAAGGTCACGTACTCTTCGACTTCGCCTGACATTTTCAATTACACGATAACATTTGCGAATGAGTGGGCAGAGGACCTTGCGATCAGGACGAGCAAGGCGGTTCCGGCTGACGCGTGGCTGCCTGCGCCGATTTCGCCGACATACTTGGCGAACATTTCAAATCTGACAGTGAGCGCGGTGAACGGGACAACAGTTACATGTTCGGCGAATGTTGTGTTGCCGCCGGGGGGTGGAATTGAAGTGCGGTTGAGGGATTTTGATTTTCAGCCGGGGAACGACCCCGACCTTGTGTTGCGTACGACGGTGACAAATTTCACGCTGCCGCGGTTGAGCCAGAACGACCGGTTCTATCTTCGCGTCTACGACGGCAATACGCCTCCGAATTACTCGGAGTTTTCGGCGGCGCTGTTTATCAACCTGCCATTGGGCTCATAGCCGGGAGAAGAGAACGCGATGCGGATGATGGATGAGTTTGAGGCGCAGGTGCTCAGCGATCTCTCGGTGTTGAAGAGCCAGATGGGCGCGCTAGTGGGTGATGGGAACAACGGCCGGCTGGGCGAGTTGGAGCGGCGGATGGAGCAACACGAGCAGAACTGGCAACGAGCCAAGGGTTTTCTGGCGGCGGTGAGCGTGCTGCTGGCCGTGCTTGAGGTTGTGGTGGATGCGTGGCGACGGCACTAAAGAAAGATTCAAAACATAAAATTGATAATCAGATTTAGAATGATGGCATGAGCACACAACCGCTGGTAGGCGTGGTGATGGGCAGCAAGAGCGATTACGAGACGCTCTCGGCTGCGGTCGAGATTCTGCGCGAGCTGGCTATTCCTTACGAGGCGCGCATTGTCAGCGCGCATCGCACTCCCGACCTTCTTTTTGAGTACGCATCGACGGCACATGTGCGCGGATTGCGCGTGATCATCGCAGGTGCTGGCGGCGCCGCGCATTTGCCGGGGATGCTGGCGGCGAAGACGCTTGTGCCGGTGTTGGGCGTTCCGGTGAGCGCGACGCAGTTGCAGGGGCTCGACGCGCTGCTCTCCATTGTGCAGATGCCGAAGGGCGTTCCGGTAGGGACGCTTGCAATCGGCAAGGCCGGTGCGGCGAATGCAGGTTTGCTTGCTGCGGAGATTCTGGCGACGACCGATGCGGCGCTTTATGAGCGGCTGGCGGCGTGGCGTGCTGCGCGGACGGCTGAAGTGTTGGCTACAGAGTTGGACACAACACCGGAGCGCAGAGCTTGAGCGAGCGACTGCAACCGGGCGCGTTGCTCGGCATTCTTGGTGGTGGGCAGCTCGGGCGCATGATGGCGATGGCCGCGCGTACGATGGGTTATCGCGTGCGCGTGCTTGACCCTGATGCACATTGTCCGGCTAGCTTTGTGGTTGATGAAGTTGTCGTCGGACATTGGGGCGATGTGGATGCGGCGCGCAAGCTGGCGACGGGTTGCGACGCGGTGACGCTCGAGATAGAGCAGATAGGGATTGATTCGCTGCGTGCGGTTGCGGAGATTGCTCCGCTGAGGCCGGGCGTTGAGCCGGTGAGAATCATCCAGGACAAAATTTTGCAGAAGACGTGGCTCAGGGAGAAGGGTTTTCCAGTTGGCGCGTTTGAGATCGTGGAGCGCGCGGAAGAATTGCACGGAGCTGTTGAGCGACTTGGCGGAAAAGTTTTTTTGAAGACGGCGCGCGGCGGCTATGACGGACGCGGTCAGGCTCGGATTGGTTTTGATGGCCCAGCGAGTGAGGCAGAGCTGCACGAAGCGTGGGAATCGATCGGCGCGCGTCCGGCTGTTGCGGAGAAGGCGCTGGATCTTGATGTTGAAATCAGTGTGATGGCGGCGCGGAACCCGAGTGGAGAAGTGCGCGCGTATCCGGCATCGCGGAACCATCATGAGAACCAGATACTCCAGTGGAGTGTGACGCCCGCAGGCGTGAGCGATGAGCATGAGGCGCGTGCCGAAAAAAATGCTGCGGAGATTGCGGCGGGACTGGAGATCGAAGGGCTGCTTTGCGTTGAGTGTTTTGTGACGCGTGAGGGCGAGCTGCTTGTAAACGAACTTGCGCCGCGGCCGCACAACAGCTATCACCAGTCGGAGCGTGCCTGCGTGACGGGTCAGTTTGAGCAGTCGGTGCGCGCGGCGTTGAATTTGCCGCTGGGCGAGACGGTGCTTGTGCAGCCGGCTGCGATTATTAATTTACTCGGTGATGTATGGATAGACGCACTGAATGGGCAACCAAATTTTGCGCGTGCGCTGGAGGTTCCCGGCGTGCGGTTGCATTTATATGAGAAGCACACACCGCGACGCGCGCGAAAGATGGGGCATTTGTCGGCGGTTGGCGCAACGGCTGAGGAAGCGCTGGGGCGGGTGCAGTGGGCATTTGAAGTTTTATAAATAGATTTTCTATATTCCACCCTTCGTGCAAAGTGCGCACGAAGGATGGGGCATTCATTTACTGACAACTGATCTCTGAGAGCTGAAGTGACTACATCGGCTGCGGATAGTGGTCGTCGTCGTCGTCGATGCCGTAGCGGCGGAGCAGATTGGGCAGGCTCTGCGAGAAGGCGGAGCGCGGCATGACTGTATCGCAGCCGGCCTCGATGGCCTTGAGCTTTAGGTCACCCTGAATGTGAGAGAGGAAGCCGATGACGGAGACGGTCTTTTTGTACTTCGACTTGAGCTTCGGGATGAGCGTCATCGGCTTAGCGGAAACGTTGTTGAGGTCGAAGACGATGAGGTGAGGCGTTACTTCTTCTTCGTTGTCGATGAGGCGCGCGATGCCGTCCTTGTCGCCTTTGATGAACTCAACCTTGATGCCGAGCTTTTTGCTGGTCTCGTTGATCTTTGCGTTGAAGAAGAGGTCTTCAATAAAGCAGAAGATGCGCGCGGGTGCGTTGGTTGCTGGCGGCGAAGGCGGCGCGTAGTTCTCCGTGTAGTAGCTGCCACCGCCATTGTTGTAGACGGGAATGGTGGAGGCGGGCGAGTCGGCGACGTTGCCGTTGACGGCGCGGTAGCTGTGGTCCATGGGGCCGACGAACTCACGCGGTCCGCGCTGCTGGCGCTTTTTTTTGCCCCCACCCATGGGAGCGATGGAGTTGCCGGGCTCAGGACGCGGAGGTTTGGGTGAGGTGGGCGCGGAGCTGAACTTCTTTTTCTTTTTGCGGCGGCCCTGCGAGTTGCTGGGCTGCATTGGCGCCTGCTGAATGGATTGCTGAACTGTTTGCTGGACCGGCGCGGCGCCGTTGACGGCGGGGGCAGCGGCTGTGGCTCCCTTGTTCTTGCGGCGGCGGCGGCGGCGGCGATGGCCGTGTGATTGTCCGGCCGGCTCCATCTCAGAAGGGGGCATAGGGTTTTCAGTTGTCATGCGTGCACATCCTTGTGCGTTTTTAGTTCTGCCTAGCAAAGTTCAGGACAATCTCAGAGCATCAACCGATCAGGACTAGCGCGGGATTGCTCAGAGCGTTAATAGTTTTCTTTGCCTGGGTACTGATTGGGGAGCCGTTTGCGCGTTGGCCTGACCATTGGACTTGCATTGGTCGGGTTTGAACTGCGGAGTCGTCTCCCGTTGATCGCCGGGCATCCTGGTTAGGAGATGCCTCAGAGTTTGCATCCTTTGCCCGATTGCACACTACAGAGATTCCAGCCTGCAGCGATGCTTGACGTTACTTGTATCGGGGCAATGAAGTCCGGTCTGACAGCGGGCGCGCTCTTTATGTTTATCGACCCATAGGGTGGCTGGCGCCAGCCGGAACCTGAACAAGGTTGATAGTACAGATTCACGCTTAGACTGGCAAGTGCCGGTGGTGGATATCGGCTGTGGGTTGGGGCAAAAATGCAAAACGCCATCCGTAATGGATGGCGTTTGATGTCACTGGCCTCTCAAAGGGTACTTGTTGAGGTCACCGGGTACCCGTTTGTGTTTGCGCATTTGCGCTGGGTTTGACCGTATGCCTCAGTGTGTTAACTACTTCACTGGCACCATACATATAGCAATTTGCGTGCCAAAGCGGAGTTTGTTTGTTTTCTATAAGTTAGATATAAAGAAAGTTCAGCTAGTTACAAAAATACATAGTTGAGGCGGGCCAATCATTCCAAAAAATTGAAAATAGCCGGTTTCAATGCTGGCATTTGGGGCAGAAATGGGTGCCACGGCCAGCCAGCAGGGTGCGGCGGATGGGGGTGGAGCATTTGCGGCAGGGCTCGCCGGTTCGGAGGTAGACGCAGTGCTCAAGCTGGAAAAAGCCTTCAACTCCGTCGGCGTCGACGTAATCGGAGACAGAGGAGCCGCCGAGCTCGATGGCATGGAGGAGGATCTTTTTGAGGGCGACGCGGAGGGTCTCGAGGCGCGCGGCAGTGATGCGCCCGGAGCGGAGGGTGGGGCGGATGCCGGCGGCGAAGAGCGACTCATCGGCGTAGATGTTGCCGACGCCGGAGAGAAGCGATTGGTTGAGCAATGCGGCCTTGATGGCGAGCTTGCGGCTTTTGAAGAGAGTACGGAACTCTTCGCCGCTAACGGTAAGCGGGTCGAGTCCTGCCGCGGCAAATTCTTGAGCGCTGGCTTTGCGCGAGTTGGGTGTGAGCTCGCGAAATTCGAGGCGGCCGAAGCGGCGTGGGTCCACGAAGCGCAGCTCGCGACCCGATGCGAGTTGCAGGCGGGCGTGGGTGTGAGGCGGCACTTCGCCGTCAGGGGTGGTGACGAGCAGGCGGCCAGTCATGCCGAGGTGGACAATCCACTGTGCTGTGTGCGACGAACTTGCAGAGGAGCCGAGCTCGCAGACGATATGCTTGCCGGTGCGATGGACCGAAGTAATAGCCCGTCCGACGAGTCCGCGCGCCTGATGCAGGCGCGGGGTCTTGAAGGTCTGCGGAACAGCGCTGAACCAGGCTTCGGTGATGCAGTCGCCAGCGACGCGTTCGTTGACGCCGCGGGCGATGGTTTCAACTTCAGGAAGTTCCGGCATGAGTGTTGGGCCTAGCCCATGAACATTCCGCCGTTTACGTCGAGCACGGCACCGGTGATGTAACCAGCTTCTTCGCTGGCTAGGAAGCGAACTGCGGCGGCAATCTCGGCATCGGTACCTGCGCGTCCGGCGGGGATGCTGGCCATCATCGCTGTGCGCTGCGCTTCGTTGAGGACGGCGGTCATCGGGGTTTCAATATAGCCGGGGGCGATGACATTGGCAGTGATGTTGCGGCTGGCAATCTCGCGCGCGATGGAGCGGGTCAAGCCGATGAGCCCGGCCTTCGAAGCGGCGTAGTTGACCTGCCCACCCTGACCGGTGCGGCCGACGACGCTTGACAGATTGATGATGCGACCCCAACGGTTCTTCATCATTGGGCTCAGCAGAGCCTGCGTTAGCAGGAATGCGCCCGTCAGATTGGTGGAGAGAACGTCGTCCCAGTCGGGGCGTTTCATGCGCAGCATGAGGCCGTCGCGGGTGATGCCGGCGTTGTTGACCAGGATCTCCACTTTGCCAAACTTTTCAATAATGGCCTTTGCGGCGGAGTGGATGGATTCTTCGCTGGCAACGTCGAGTGCAAACGCAGCGGCTTTGCCGCCAGAGGCTTCGATCTCGGCAACCACTTCGTCAAGCTTGGCTTCGTTGCGTGCGGCCACGGCAACGGTAGCGCCGCCTTTGGCGAGCTCAACGGCGCAGGCGCGCCCAATTCCCTGTGAAGCGCCGGTGACCAGCGCAATCCTTCCTTCAACTCCGGGCATGATCATCTTCTCCTTGAGTCATTATAGGAAATGAATTGAGTGAATTGTATTCTGTAATTAATAACTGACATATCAGTGTGGTCAATTGCCGTTATCAAATCTTTATTAGAATTTGCAACAATACGCTTATTTTGACTGAAATCTTTGACTTGCAACGCGAAAACGTCATAACATTTAATAAAACAACGCAGAAAGGCAAAGAAGGTGATTCTGCCGATGCGAAGGTGCATTTTTCTTTTTGTAGTACTTTGTTTTGCTTTAACCGCTCAGGGCCAAAATTCTGTAAGCAGCTTAACTTTGACGCCTCATGTAGATGAGCGTGTCGAGATGATGAGTGTGCTTTACCATCTTGCGGCTAACAACACCAATACCAATTCCGGCACTCCTTGTCTGATGCGCGTGGACAAGTATTTCGAGCCCTATACCAATCATCCGGCTGTGGTGTATACAAGAAAACTTACCGCGACCAGGCAGATTGACCTTGGGGAAATGATGGTGCTGGCGCTGGCGCTGACCGAGCCGCCCGGAATCACGTTGCGCACCCAGTCCGCACCGGATGAGCACTGGACCGAGGAGGTCCTGCAAAAATTCATCCCGCTGCTTCGGGATTTTTATCGTGATTCCAACTTTGAGGAGTTCTACAAATCCTCAAAGCCAATCTATGCGACCGCGGAAGCGCGGTTCAGCGACCTGTTGAACAAGAACGGCTTGAGCTGGCTGATCCGCTTTTACGGTGAGAAACCCGGCATCACGCTGCACCTGATCCTGGACCTGAACAACGGCGCAAATAATTTTGATTTCCGCATGCAGCATGAAGACAAAAGCCTGCATCAGTACACC
>CAIMNN010000395.1 GCA_903842845.1 uncultured Acidobacteriaceae bacterium
CAGCTTCTCTGACTTCGGCCGACCCAACCCCATCCTCGCCCTCGCCGCAGCCATTGAGACCATCGGCCGCATCCATCTGCCTGAGGAGCCGCGCTCCACGCTCACGGTCGGCACCATCGATGGCGGGACGAGTGTGAATTCGATTCCGCAGTTCGCGCGCGCATCGGTCGACCTGCGCTCAACCAGCCCTCATCAGCTTGTCCGCCTTGAGGTCGAGGTTAACCGCGCCGTTGAAGAAGCCGTCTCCGCCCACAACATCGAGCAGATCACAAAACCCAACTACAACCCCGACCGCGACCAGCTCACCTTCTCGATTGAAAAGATCGGCGACCGCCCCGCAGGGCGACTGCCGCTCGACAGCCCTCTGCTTGAAGCGCTCCGCGCCGTCGACCGCCATCTCGGTCTCAAGACCAGTCAGCGCCTCGGCTCAACCGACGCCAACATTCCGCTCTCCATCGGCGTCCCGTCGCTCTCACTCGGCGCAGGCGGCGAAGGCGGAGGAGCGCACACGACGGCCGAGTGGTACTCCGCGCGCGGCCGCGAACTCGCCCTCAAACGCATACTTTTACTACTTCTGTCGATGACTGACTGGGCTGCTATCCAGTAAATTTCTTGATAATCAGCCGCCCCTTGTGCCAGCATCCATACATGCGCCGCATATATCTCTTCGCCCTCGCCGCTCTCTTCATCTCCGCTTCCCTCTTCGCCCAGGCCTCCAAGCCCGCCGCCGACCTCGTCTACATCAACGCCTGGATCTACACCGGCGAAGGCCTTTGGAACGGCCGCCCGCGCGTCGTTGACGCCATCGCCATCAAAGATGGCAAGGTGCTGGCCGTCGGCACCAACTCTGAAATTCAGAAGCTCGTAGACCCGCACACCGTCGTGCATGACCTCAGCGCGCTCGGCGTCACCAAGCCCGGCGTCTACAGCGCCATCTACCCCGGCCTCAACGACGCGCACACGCACCTCGGTGGAGCAGGGCGAACCAAGCTGCACATTGACTTGACCGGCACTCCGTCGCTTGAGGCGATGCTGAAGCAGGTTGGCGACGCAGCCAAGGCTGCGCCCGCCGGCCACTGGCTGATAGGTGGCAACTGGGACCACACACTGTGGCAGAGGGTTGTGTTGCCGACGCGTCAGGACCTGGACAAGGTGACGGGCGAGCATCCGGCTTTTCTGGACCGCATTGACGGGCACATTGCGATTGCGAACACGGCGGCTTTGAAGGCTGCGGGGATAACGGGCAAGACGACTCCGCCCGAGGGCGGGGCGATTGATCTGGATTCGGCTGGCGAGCCGACGGGAATTTTGCGCGAGTCGGCGCAGGAGCTGGTGTACAAGGTGATTCCGCCGCCGTCACACGACGAACGGGTCAAAGGCGCAGAGCTCACAATCTACGACGCGCTCTCGCACGGCATCACATCAGTTCAGGATTTCAGCGACTGGCAGGATTTCCTCGTCTACGAAGAACTTGAAAAAGCCGGCAAACTCAATTTGCGAATTTCTGAGTGGCTCCCCTTTCAGATGCCACTCGACCAGCTCATCAAGATGCGGGCGCACCATCCGATTGACGACCCTATGCTGCACACGGGGATGCTGAAGGGTTTTATGGACGGGTCGCTGGGCTCGCACACGGCCGCGCTGAAAGCTCCATACGCCGATGAGCCTAACAACTCCGGCCTGCCGCAGTTGACGCAGGAGGAGCTGAACAAAATGGCCGTCGAGCGCACCCGCGAGGGCTTCCAGCTCGGCTTCCACGCCATCGGCGACCGCGGTACAGCTATGGCGCTTGAGGCTTTCGAGCTTGCGCATCAGGATTGCGTTGCGCGCAAGAGCGCGTCCGAGTGCCTCAACCTGCGCGACCGCGTCGAACACGCGCAGGTCGTCGACCCCGCTGACATTCCGCGCTTTGCGCGGCTCGGCGTCATCGCATCCATGCAGCCAAATCATCTGCTCACCGACATGAACTGGGCTGAAGACCGCCTCGGCCCCAAGCGCGCCGCTTACTCTTACGCGTGGAAGGCTTTCCTCAAGGCCGGCGCACCGCTCGCCTTCGGCACCGACTATCCGGTCGAACCCATCACGCCCTTCCGCGGCCTCTACGCCGCCGTCACACGCAAGAACGAAGCCGGAACCAAGACCTACTACCCGGAGAACCGCCTCACTCGCGGTGAAGCCCTGGCCGCGTACACGCAGGGCTCAGCGTATGCGGAGTTTGCCGAGAAGCACAAAGGCATGCTACTGCCCGGCTACGACGCCGACCTCGTCCTCTTCAACCTCGACCCCTACACTATCAACGACCCGGATATTTTGAAGATCCAGGTTTTGGAGACTGTGGTGAATGGGAAGATTGTTTATCAGACTGAGCAGAAGGAAAAGTAATTCGGGCTAAGCTACGTGATTATTTTGTATCCCACATGCCAACTTCAGGCATGTGGGGCACCCGGCATCAGTCGTGATAAATCCTGATACACGCTGCAATTGATGAAATAATCAAAAAATGTCTCCGCGCTTGCGTGCCTATTTCTGGATGATCGTGGTTGTTGCCAACTGGGGCACGACGTTCGTCATCGTCAAGGCCGCGCTAAGTGATTGCACACCAGCGACATACAACCTCATACGCATGGTTTTCGCGTTTTGCGCTTTGGTTGTAATTTACCGAAAAGAGCTGAAAAAACAGAGCTGGCGGCATATCGGTTGGGGCGCGCTGGTTGGTCTATGTTTAGCCCTCGGTTACCAATTCCAGACAACCGGCCTCGCGCGTACAACCCCATCAAAATCAGCATTTATCACCGGCATGGTGGTCGTTTTAGTGCCGCTGTTCGCGGCCATTCCGGGCCTGCGGCCTCCCGGTTCCCGCTCCCCGCACTGGAACGCCTGGCTCGGCGCCTCTATCGCGTTCATGGGAATAGTCTTACTCACCGCCGCGCCGGCCGGAGGGGCTGGATTTTTGCCTGATTTCGCCTCCATCAACCTAGGCGACCTGCTCACCTTCGGCTGCGCCATCGGCTTCACTTTGCACTGTTTAGCCCTAGGCCACGCTTCACCCAAGATTGGCTTCCGCCCGCTCGCCGTGATGCAGGTCGGCTTCAGCGCGCTGTTTATGGCCGCCAGTTTGCCCTTCATCGAGCACCCGCAAATCACTCTCACGCCTAGACTTATTATCGCATTGACCATCTCGGCGCTGGTTTCGACGGCGTTTGCGTTTTCGGTACAGAGCTGGGCGCAGACGATTCTCCCGCCCACACACACCGCATTAATCATGACGTTGGAACCTGTTTTCGCCTGGCTGACCTCGTACATCTTCCTCGCCGAGCGCTTCGGCAGCCGCCAACTGGCCGGAGCCCTGCTGATTCTAGTTGGAATCTGTTTGACCGAGTTCATCCCCCAGCCACACCTGCCCACGGCCCACGAGGCTTGACGCTCGCGCCGCAAACAGTTTGCGACACTTTGCGGATTTTTACGTCTAGTTGTGTAGAAGTGCGTCCTCCGGCCTCCGGTTTGACCGCCTTCTATACTGGTTGAAGTTGAATTTTTTCTCATCCGAGCCTTCCGGCTCCAATTCCATGAGGTTGAAAGAAAAAATGAAATCTTTGTTTGCAAGACTGTACAGCCGCCGCATGACGTCGGTCTTTACCCTTCTTGGAACACTTACCTTGGTAGTCGTTATCGGCTCCTACGCGGCACATGGTGTGCGCGGCAGTGAGCAGCAGCAGGCCGGGGCCGGCGATGCCACGCCGCTGAAGATAGTCAACTCCAAGGTCCCAGAGAATGACTTTGTCCGCATAGCCAAGGAAGTTGGCCCGGCAGTGGTCAACATCAACACGCGCACGCTGCCCAAGCAGGGCAAAAACAAGCTGCGCCACTTCAATCCCCACGGCCAGCAAGGTATCCCGGCCCTTCCGAACCCGGACGACGAGGAGCAGAACGGCCAGGGTGGCCAAGGTGGCCAACAGGATATGCCTGACATTCTGAAGCGCTTCTTCGGCGGTCAGATGCCCGACATGGAACAACCCGATGACCAGGTGCGCGAGTCGCTCGGTTCCGGCTTCATCGTTGACTCCAAGGGCTACATCATCACCAACAATCATGTGATCGAGAAGGCCGACAAGATCTACGTCAAGCTTTCGACCGACCCGGACAACGACGACCCCGGACGCCCGGCGCGCGTTATCGGCACGGACAAGGCGACGGATATCGCTGTCATCAAGATAGACACAACCACGCCGCTGCCGACGATCAAGATAGGCAACTCTGATACGACAAACGTCGGCGATTGGGTTGAGGCCATCGGCAGCCCGTTTGCACTTTCGCAGACTGTGACGGCGGGCATCATCTCGGCGAAGAATCGGACGATTGAGCCGGGAGCGACGGGACAGTTCCAGCACTTCATCCAGACTGACGCAGCGATCAATCCAGGCAACTCGGGCGGACCGCTGTTGAACATGAACGGCGAAGTGATCGGCATGAACACGGCGATCTTCACGCAGTCGGCAGGCTACCAGGGCATTGGGTTCGCCATGCCGTCGAACACGATTGTCGCAATCTACAACGACCTGATTGGGCCAACGCACAAGGTTGTACGCGGGTCGATCGGCATTCAGTTCAAGGAAGGCGTTTCGAGCGCGGTAGGCCGCGTTTACGGCTTCAAGAACGGCGTCATCATCAGCTCGGTGACGGCGAATGCACCTGCTGAAAAGGCTGGGCTCAAATCCGGTGACATCATTGTCAGCATCGACGGCCGAAACATCAAGGACGGCGATGATCTGGTCAACGATATCGCCAGCCGCAGGCCGGGCTCGACGATACGCCTCGGTTACTTGCGCGATGGCAAGGAAGAAACGACAACCGTTTCCATCGGCGACCGCGACAAGATATTTGCCGAGGTCGACAAGACCGAGGTCAACAACAATCCTGAAGAGAAGGCCGACCCCGGCGAAGCCAAACTCGGCGTCGTGGTTCGCGATATCTCTTCCGCAACGGCAGATAAGCTGAAGGTGAGCGGCGTTTCGATTCAGTCAGTCCGCGCCGGTTCGTTTGCTGACCTGCAAGGCCTTGCGCCGGGTCTGGTCATCACGCGCATCAACCGCCAGGCCACGCCGAATAAAGATGCTTTCAACTCAGTCGTCAGCAAGCTGAAGTCTGGCGATGACGTTGTGTTTGAGATCATCGACCCGCGTCAACCGCAGGCCGGAACCAACTACATCGGCGGCACGTTGCAATAAATTGCATTGAATCAACTGACTGCTTGTGCGGAGAAAGCAAGCTCTGCACAAGCAGTCAAAAAATATGAATACTTAATTAAATAGCGACATTCAATCTCTAACGAAATTTACATCCACTGCGGATTTCATTCTCGACAGTTTAATGAGCAATATGACACACTCATGTGCACTGGTCAGCGGCATCAATGCGACACAGAAGGAGAAAAGAAGATGAAGAAGATTGTAAGTACATTTGCACTCATCGCTGCGCTTTCAATACCCGCTCTTTGCGTTGCACAGGCTCCAGCCGGTGCGCCAACTGGTTCAACGGCACAATGCAATGATGGCACCTACTTCAGTGGAGCAACCAAGTCTGGCGCCTGCCGCGGACATCAAGGCGTGAAGACGTGGTGGGGTGCTGCGGGTTCGACGACAACTCCAGCCGCGACGACTACCAAGACGAAGGAAAAGGCGAATCAGACAAAGTCTACCGAGACTACTACGCCGAAAACTGCTGAAAAGACCAAGACGACAACGGCAACTGCGTCAACTGGACAGGCACCGGCCGGAGCGCCAGCAGGTTCAACCGCACAGTGCAATGATGGCACCTACTTCAGTGGAGCAACCAAGTCGGGCGCGTGCCGCGGACATCAAGGCGTGAAGACGTGGTGGGGTGCTGCGGGTTCGACGTCTCCTGCTGCGACGACTGAAAAGACGAAGTCTACTGAGACTACTACGACGACAGCCGCTGAAAAAACCAAGGCGACTACGGCAACTGCGCCAACTGGACAGGCCCCGGCCGGAGCACCGGCAGGTTCAACCGGACTTTGCAACGATGGCACATATTACAGTGGCGCAACCAAATCGGGCGCCTGCCGCGGACATAAGGGAGTGAAGGATTGGTGGGGTGGCGCAAGTGCGGCCGCTGCACCGGCTGCGACAACACCGGCCAAGACGACACCCGCACCGGCAACGACTCCTGTAGCACCTGCAACAACACCTGCACCCGCAGCTACTCAGAGCGCAACACCCGCGCCTGCAAGCAGCCCGGCAACAGAGACCAAGGGTACTTCAACGAGAACGCCTTTGAAAGACATCCCGCAAGCTCCAGGCGGCGGACCGGGACTAGTCTGGCTTAACACGGCTTCGAATGTTTATCACTGCCCCGGCGCCGAGTACTACGGCAAGACGAAGGCCGGCAAGTACATGACCGAGGCACAGGCTCAGGCAGCCGGCGCACATAACGAAGGCGGCAAGCCGTGCAAGTAATTTACTAACAACTTGAGGAGCCACGGTGAGAGGAAAATCAAGCCGTGGTTCCTTGCACCAACTACACGCTGCACGCAATGGATTGATGCAACCATTCCTAAGCTGCGCCCAAAAAAGAGATCACAATCAAGGAGATGGACATGGCTATCGTAGCGAATTTGCTTCAAGAGAAGGCTGGCTTGACGCCGGAACAGGCCAATGTGGCCGAGCAACTTGTTTTACAACATCTCAGCGCCAATGTACCGCCGCAGTATCACGATATGCTTGGCTCAGTGCTCGGCTCAGGAAATCAGCAGGGTTCACTCGGCAGCCTGATCGGCGATGCGGAAAAACTGTTTGGAAGCAAATAGTTTTAATGGACGGGTATCCGGATGAAGCTGTCTGGATGCCCGTCATTTTTCTTGACAAGGTTTTCCAGAGCGGCTTAGAACATTAGATGTGATTGAAGCAAAATCTGAAATGAGAAATAGCAAGGAGACTGAAATGAAAGCAACACGCACAACATACGTACTTCTGACCTTGGTTGCATCGCTGCTATTCGGAGCACTTCCGGTCATAGCCCAGTCAAAAACTGCAACAAAGCCCGCAGCTCAAACAGCGCCTGCGGCTGCATTGGTTGACCTCAACTCCGCGACGAAGGACCAACTGAAGGCGCTTCCCGGTGTTGGTGATGTGTATGCGCAGAAGATCATCGACGGTCGTCCTTATGCGAACAAGACGCAGCTCAAAACCAAGAACATTGTTCCCGCGGCAACTTACACCAAGATCTCTAAGCTGGTCATCGCGAATCAGCCGCCAAAAGCAGGTAAGTAATTCAATACGAGCAGGTTCAAATCGGGGCGCAGGCATTTGCTTGCGCCCTTTTTTACTTTGAGCACAAAATGGACATTGATGTTTAATCCGGTCTGCGCATAAATTGCTATGCGCCTGTGATTTCCTTATACTTTATTCAGTACTTATCCAAGGCAGAGGGACGCACATCCATGACAAAAAAGAAGTATGCATTAACGGCTCTTCTTTTGGCAGGGACCTTGCTACCAAGCGCGCATTCCGCTACTCCGACTAAATCAACCAAGACCGCAACGCACCACAGCAGCAGCGCAAGCGCCACGCATTCCAAGACCGGGAAAAAAGGCCGCAGCCGCAAACTGCGCGGCCAGCAGGCCATTGAGCCGGAGCGCGTAAAGCAGATCCAAGAGGCGCTCATCAAGGTCCACTATCTCACAGGCGAGGCCGATGGCAATTGGGACGAGCACACCATCGCCGTGATGCAGAAGTTTC
>CAIMNN010000396.1 GCA_903842845.1 uncultured Acidobacteriaceae bacterium
GATCAAACTACAACGGAGCGACAGTCACTCTCAACCGGCAATTCACTGACGATTTTCAACTCCTCGTCGGCTATACCTTTTCAAAGACTCTGGACGACGCCTCCTTCGACACGGAGCAGCCTCAGAATCCCTATGATCTTCGAGGCGAACGAGCCTGCTCGTTGCAAGATCAACGCCATCGTCTTACCCTGAGCGGGCTCTGGCTGATTGGGCCAGATCTGAACGATCCTCAGGATGCTGCTGCAAACGCCAATCCTGGCAAGTTGATGCGACTCCTCACCGGGCTTGAGTTTGCGCCCATCCTGAGCGTCGCAAGCGGCTTCCGCGAGGATGCAATCACCGGGCTCGACAGCAATCGCGAACACATTTATCCCTTTGCGGCTCGTCCAATTGGCTATGCGCGAAATTCTCTCTTGACGTCGCCCAGCTTTGATTTCGACCTGCGCGTTCTTAAAATGGTCCCGCTCGGCTCAGGTCATCTTGATATCGTCGCCGAGTCCTTCAACCTGCCTAACCACCGCAATGTCTCGCTGTTGAGCACTGCGTTTGGATCCAATGCGCTGGCTCAGCAAAGCTTCAACCAGACGATAGGGACCTCCACGGCGAGGCGGATTCAGTTCTCTCTGGACTACGAGTTCTGAAATTCTCGACAGCCACTTCTCTCTGGGTATCCATCCCAACTCCAACTTGGTGGCGCTCACGCCCGACGTAGTAGTACACTTTCCTCAATCCGGGCCCTTCGCAGCCTGAACCAAAATTCAAATTCCCCACTGAAATAACAAGAGCTGTCCAAACGGACGGGCCGCCTCAAATAGTTACTCGCTCATCTGATTTGAAATAGACAACCGTGAACGCCCGTGCTAATAATCAAACTCTAGTTTCCAAAATACAATTTCAAAATTCAATAACCAACCGGCCCAGGAGTTAGCTATGAGAGAACCCCGAGGCGTAAGCCGGTCGGTTGTCCTGTTTGCCAACGTAGTCCTTGTTGTGCAAGCAGGCATGCATGCTCAGATTCCGAGCGGAGACGTGGTCATATCTTCGAGCACCAGCTGGGCTGCGGGCAATTACCTGAGTCCTGTCATCCGTGCATTCGGAGATCCACAGAGCATCCCAAGAATGCACCATTTCCTGCCCTCAAATGTTTATGAGACTGGCTCTACCGGGATCAGGTAGTGCACATTGTGTCGTTCGAGTGAGCTAATACCGGCTCGGTAGTATTGAGTGGTGCAAACCTTAGTTGGAATGATTTGAGGCGATAAATGCGGCTATCTGAATGCAGCCCCAGCAGCTTCCCCCTTCGACGGTTCCGAATCGTCGCAAGCGTTGCCTTGCTCGTTGCGATCGTAGCCTTGACACCACGAGCCTGGTCGCAATCCGGGAATGTCGTTGTCTCCTCGAGCACCTCCTGGGCCACGAACACCTATCAACTTACCAGTTTGACGGTCAATAGTGGAGCGACGCTCACAATCGGAGGCGGCTCGACCGTCAACGTCTCCGGCACCGTTCTGGTGACGGCTAATTCGGCCATTGTTTTACAGTCCAAGAACAACGCTTCCCTGGTCGGCGGCACGTGGCAGGGAGTAGGCGTGACCATCAACGCCGCCAGCTTGCAAGTGGACGCGGGATCGAGTATCAACGCCGATGGTCAGGGCTATATAGCAGGCGCGCTGAACTGTAGTACTCCCGGTGCCGGACCTGGTGGTGGTCCGGTCTACTGCAACAACGCCGGTAATGCCGGCAGCTACGGCGGTTTGGGAGGAGGACCCACTACCGCGTCTGTCTCCACCTACGGTTCGCAGTTTGCACCGGTAGATCTCGGCTCCGGCGGCTCTGCGGGTGCGTGCGGCGTGCAAGGTTGCCAGAATCAGCCGGCGGGTGCCGGTGGCGGCGCAGTACGCCTTGTCATCACTGGAACAATGACGTTGAACGGCACAATCTCCGCCAACGGCGGCAATGCTGAAAGCAGCGGCGTATACCCCTCAGGTGCCGGATCGGGCGGTTCCGTATATGTAACCGCGGGTACTCTTGCGGGGAGCGGGACCTTCAGCGCCAACGGAGGCGCGGGTGTCTACGGCGGCGGCGGAGGACGAGTCGCGGTTTACTACACCTCGGCCGCGAACTACAGCGGCTTCAATGCCTCAGTTGCCAACGGCAGTGCAAACGGCGGGCAGAACGGAACGGTGTTGTTTGCCAACGATTCGCAGGCCAATCCCGATCTGAACATCACGAATCTGTTTTTCATCAGCGCGGGCACGACGGCAACGTTTAACTCCATCACTGTAAATAACGGCGGCACGCTCACAATTGGCGGCGGTTCAAACATCACC
>CAIMNN010000397.1 GCA_903842845.1 uncultured Acidobacteriaceae bacterium
ATCCCCGCCGTCCGCAACTCTTCTTTGAGTGACCGCGCGCTCGACACACCAAAATGAAAAATACTCGCCGCCAGCGCCGCATCCGCTCGCCCGCGCGTAAACACATCCACAAAATGCTCCGGCGTTCCCGCCCCGCCCGACGCAATCACAGGGATCCTCACCGCGCCGCTCACCGCAGCCGTCAGTTCGCAATCAAATCCGTTGCGCATCCCGTCCGAATCCATCGACGTCAGCAGAATCTCTCCCGCCCCGCGCTCCTCCGCCTCGCGCGCCCACTCCACAACTTTGCGCCCCGAACTCTTCCGCCCACCGTGAATAAAAACCTCAGCCCGCTCCACCGGCTCACCCGCAACTCTCCGCGCGTCTATGGCCACCACCACCGCCTGCGCTCCAAAACTTTTTCCAATCGCCGTGATAAGCCCCGGCTCAGCCAACGCCGCCGAATTGATGCTTATCTTGTCCGCACCCGCATCAAACACCGCCGCCGCATCCTCGGCCGTGCGAATCCCTCCGCCCACCGTGAACGGCACAAACAATCTCAACGCCGTACGCCTCACAGTATCAAGCAGCGTATGCCGCCCCTCATGCGTCGCCGTAATGTCCAGCAGAACAATCTCGTCCGCTCCCTCTCTCGCATGACGCTCCGCCTGCGTCGCCGGATCGCCCGCGTCCACCAAATCAACAAACTGCACGCCCTTCACAACTCGCCCATCATGCACATCCAGGCACGCAATAATTCTCTTCGTCAGCATCAGCGCGCCTCCCACTTCAAAAAGTTCTTCAGTATCTTCAACCCAACTTCACCCGATTTCTCCGGATGGAACTGCACGCCCATCACGTTCCCGCGCTCAACAGCCGCTGCAAACGGCTCAATGTACTCCGTCACCGCAGCCGTCTCCGCAGTCACCGGAGCTTTGTACGAATGTGTGAAATACACAAACGATTCCTGCGGCACTCCCGCCAGCAGCCGCGAACCCTCAGCAATCCGTATCGAATTCCATCCCACATGCGGAACCTTCTCCGCATCATTCGGAAACCGAGTGCACTCCGCGCCAAACGCTCCCAATCCCGCCTGACCCGGCGCTTCAGTGCTCCCCGCATACAACCACTGCATCCCCACGCATATCCCCAAAAACGGCACACCCTCTGCAATGCGCACCCGCACCGCTTCAGTCAGCCCGCGGTCGTCCAGCAACTTTGTCGCCGCAAAATGTCCCACACCCGGCAACACGATCCGCTCCGCCCGCGCCACAACCTCCGGCTCATCCGTCACCACGCACTCAGCACCGCAAGCCGCAAGCGACTTCAACACCGAAGTCAAATTCCCCGCTTTGTAATCGATCACCGTCACGCGCATCAAAGCAGCCCCTTGGTCGACGGCAGCATCTTACCCAACTGCTTGTCCCGCGAGCACGCCACCCGCAGCGCCCGCGCGAACGCCTTGAAGATCGCCTCTATCTTGTGATGGTTCGACCGTCCATACATCGTCTTCACATGCACGTTCGCCCGCGCCCCGCGCGCAAAGCCTTCAAAAAAATCCGTCACCAGCTCCGTCTGCAAGTCGCCCACCAGCCGCACCTTCACCGCAGTCTCAACCGCATAAGCCGCGCGCCCGCTCAAGTCGATGGCCGCAATCGCCAGCGTCTCATCCATCGGCATCAAAAAATATCCCGCCCTTAAGATTCCACGCTTGTCGCCGAGCGCCTTGTCAAACGCCTCGCCCAGCGCAATCCCCACATCCTCCACCGTGTGGTGCTGGTCCACGTCCAGGTCACCCTTGCACTTCAACTCCAGGTCAAACCCACCATGCCGCGTAAACAACTCCAGCATGTGATCGAAAAACCGTATCCCAGTCGCAACCTTATATATACCCCCGCCTTCGATCCGCAGCCGCAAATCGATCTGCGTCTCCGTCGTATGCCGCTTCAACACCGCCGTTCTCAGTTTCGTAGCCATCACTTCGTCTCCTTCAACTCGGTCAGAACGTCTCTCATCGCCTCAATCGCACGCCGCATCTGCTCCCGCGTTCCAATCGTCACCCGCACACATCCATCGCATCCCGGATCATTTGACCGGTCGCGCACCAAAATCCCCCGCTCATGCATCGCAGTTGCAAACTCCCGATGCTTCGCCCCAATCTCGACCAACACAAAATTCGCCTCGCTCGGCCATCGCCTCACCCCCAGCCCATCCACCGCGCGCTCAAACTCCGCACGCGCCGCACGAACCTCCGCCACATAACTGTTCAAATATTCCTTATCCCCAATCGCCGCCGGCAAACACGCCAGCGCCAATGCGTTCACACTATACGGCGACAACACTCTCCGCACCCAGCGCAACACATCCTCACTCGCAGCCAACGCGCCGATCCGCAACCCGGCCAACCCATATGCCTTCGAGAACGTCCGCGCCACCACCAGGTTCGGCACCTTGCCCACCAGGTCCATCACCGTCTCGCCATAAAAATGAAAGTACGCCTCATCCACCAGCAGCAGCGCCTGCGGAGCACGCGCCGCAATCTCCAACAAAACCTCGCGCCCCACCACCGAGCCCGTCGGCGAATTCGGATTCGCCACCGCAATCACCTTCGTCCGCTCCGTGATCGCCGCCAACAAACTCTCACGCGGAAAAGAAAAATCCCCGCCAGCCTGCACCATCACAACACGCGCATCCGTCGCCGACGCATACACCTCATACATCGTGTACGTCGGCACCGGCAACAACAACTCATCGCCCTCATCCAGAAACGCGCCGAACAAAACATGAATCGCCTCGTCCACCCCGTTCGTCAGCACCAGTTGCCCCGGCCGCACTCCCAGCTCCGCCGCAACCAGTGCCTCAACCGGCTCGCGCTCCGGATACAGCGTCATCGCCTCCGCCGTCACACTCGCCAACGCCTCACGCACTCGCGGCGAACACGCAATGGTGTTCTCGTTGAAATCAAGCCGCAACCCTCCGCGCCCGCCCAAAGGAGGATGATACTCCTTGATTTCGGCGACCCTCCGCCGCGGCAGCACCTTCAACTCGCTCATCGCTTCATCCTCTTCTCTATCGCCGCCGCGTGACCCAGCAAACCTTCCGCCTCGGCCAACCGCACCGCATGCGGTCCCAGCGTCTCCACTCCGCGCACCGTGTACTCCTGCACCGTCATTAACTTCACAAAATCATTCACGCTTAACCCACCGCGCGCTCGCGCCGCTCCACCCGTTGGCAGAGTATGGTTCGGCCCGCTGATGTAATCCCCCAGCGGTTGCGCTGAGTACTTCCCTACAAACACTGACCCAGCATTGCGCACCCACTCCACATCGCTCGCCGCATCAACAGTCAAATGTTCCGGCGCCAATCTGTTCGTCAGCTCGCGCGCCTCCTCAATCGACGCCGCAACAATCGCCATCCCCTTCGCCTTCAGTGCCTGCTTCGCCACTACATTCCCCGCGCTCTGCAACTTCGTCTCTTCCATCACCCGCTTCGCCAACTCCTCGCGCGTCGTGATGAATATCGCCAGCGCCTCCGGGTCATGCTCCGCCTGCGCAACCAGGTCCGCCGCTATCAACTCCGCATCGCCCGTCTCGCTCGTCACCACTATCTCCGTCGGCCCAGCCAGCATGTCTATCGCGCAATCGCGTTGCACCACGTGCTTCGCCGCCGTCACAAACAAATTCCCCGGCCCCGCAATCTTGTCCACGCGCGCAATCCGCTCAGTCCCATACGCCAGCGCCGCAATCCCATGCGCGCCGCCCAGCCGGTAAAACTCCGTTATCCCCAGCAGATGCGCCGCCGCCAGCGTCTCCGGTGCAGGCTTCGGACTTATCACCACTATCCGCTTCACTCCCGCAACCTGCGCCGGCACCGCCGTCATCATCAGCGTCGAAGGCAGCGGATGACGCCCGCTCGGCACATAACAACCAACCGCATCAAGCGCCACAACCTTCTGACCCACCGTCAGCCCCGCGCACGGCGACCAATGCCAATCCTTCGGCTTCTGCCGCTCCGCAAAATCGTGAACATGGTGCGCGCAAAGTGCCAACGTCTGTCGCATCGGTTTATCCGTCGCATCCCACGCCGCCGCCATCTCGGCTTTCGTCACGCGCATCAGCTCCGCGCGCCGCAGCCCGTCGAACTTCTTCGCAAAAGCAAACACCGCCTTGTCGCCGCCGCGCCGCACTCGCTCAACGATCTTCCGCACCACGGGCAGAACCTTGTCCAGTTCCGCGCCGCCGCGCGCTTCAAGCGCCGCTATCACCGCCGCCGCTTCCTTCGCGCCGCGTCCCTTCGTCCGCATCAGCTTCATCACCAACTCCTGACTACAACACAACCTTATTCAACGGATACTCAACAATCCCCGTCGCCTGCGCCGCCTTCAATCGCGGAATCACATCACGCGCCACGCGCTCTTCAAGTATCGTGTTCACCGCAACCCACTCCGCATTGCTCAGCTCGGATATCGTCGGCGCATTCAACGCCGGCAACTCCTTCAACACCGACGCCAGGTCCGCCTTCTTCACGTTCAGCATTAGACCCACAAGCGACTGCGCATCAATCGCCCCGCGCAGCATCGTCGCTATCTGCTCTATCTTCCGCTTCTTCTCCGCATCGGCCAGCGCCTGCTTGCTTGCTATCAAATGCGTCTCGCTCTCCAGCACCGTGTCGATGATGCGCAGATGGTTCGCCTTCAACGAACTTCCCGTCTCCGTCACTTCGACTATCGCGTCGGCCAGCATCGGCGGCTTCACTTCCGTCGCGCCCCAACTGAACTCAACCTTCACCATCACGCCCTTCAACGCAAAGTAGCGCTTCGTCACTTCAACCAACTCTGTCGCGATAATTTTTCCTGACAGGTCCTCCGCCTTCTCAAACGGACTCCCCTCCGGCACCGCCAGCACCCAGCGCACCTTCCGCCGGCTCTGCTTCGCATAAGTCAACGACGACACGCTCGCAACCTCAAGCCCGCTCTCCACAACCCAGTCGCTTCCCGTCAGCCCCGCGTCCAGCACGCCGTGCTCCACGTAACGCGCCATCTCCTGCGCGCGTATCAGCATGCACTCAATCTCCGGATCGTCAATCGACGGGAAATACGACCGCCCATCCGCGTAGATGTTCCATCCCGCGCGCTTGAACAACGCTATCGTCGCATCCTGCAAACTTCCCTTCGGAATTCCCAACTTCAACTTCGTCGCCATCTCACTTCTCCTCTTTCCTGGTTGCAATCTCTATTGGTCTCGTAAAGCAGCTGACGGTCCCCTCGTGGCACACCAGACCGTCACCCTCAACCACCACGCGAAAAAGTATCGTATCGTAGTCGCAATCCGTCGCCGCCGTCACTATCCGCAACCGGTTGCCGCTCGACTCGCCTTTCATCCACAGCTTCTGCCGCGTCCGGCTCCAGAACGTCACATACCCCGACTCCAGCGACTTCTGATAACTCACCTCGTTCAAAAATCCAACCATCAGCACCTCGCCCGTCGCCGCGTCCTGCACAATCCCCGGCGCCAAACCATCCATCTTCGCAAAATCAATTTTCTGTTCGCTCATCCTCTTCCCCTCGCTCGTTCCCAAAAACAAAAAACCCGCTGGCGTTTTGCCGGCGGGCTGGTGGTGCTTCTTTGTATCTCTTTGGCTACTTACTCTAAGCCATAGCAGACCGCCGTCATGGATTTTCCATGATGATGGTGGCCGAAATGGCTCTTGCTCTGCATCTGTTTCAAAGATACCGTCCGTTCTCGCAACGTGTCAAATCTTTTTTCCCTGCCCTTGTTGCCGGCTGCTCTCGTCTGGCAGAATCTTCCCATGCGCCAACTCCGCCTCAGCTCGGCACTCTTTCTCCTGCTCGGCTGCGGCTTCGTCTCATTCAATCAGACCCACGCCCAATCAGGAGGTTACGCCGAACGCTACACGCACTCCGCAGCAACCGCAAAACACCAGGCCCCGCTCGACATCAACCACGCCACATTCGATCAGCTCATGACCCTCCCCGGCATCACCGAGGTCTGGGCCAAACGCATCGTCCGCTACCGCCCCTATCGCACCAAACTTGACCTGCTCGACCGCGGCATCGTCCCCGCCGGCGTCTACAACCAGATTCACGACGCCGTCATCGCCCACCGCAACTCGCGGTAAGCCGCGTTACTCGGCAACCGGCGTCGGCTCAATATTCGTATGCCCGTGATGCATCAGCGACTGCACCAACACATACAGCACCGGAATAAAGTAAAGGTTCAACACCGTTGACAGCAACATGCCGCCCACGATCGTCGTGCCCACCGAATGACGACCCAGTGCGCCCGCGCCCGACGCAAACACCAGCGGCGTCACGCCCAAAATAAATGCCACCGACGTCATCAGGATCGGCCGCAATCTCAGCTCGGCCGCTTCGATCGCCGCATCCGCGATCGACTTGCCCTTCTTGCGCAACTGCTCGGCAAACTCCACAATGAGGATCGAGTTCTTCGCTGAAAGTCCGATCAGCAGCACCAGGCCAATCTGGCAATACACATCGTTCGATATGTTGGGGTCACCGAGAAGATGCCGCAGTTGCACCGCACCCAGCGCGCCAAGGATCGCCATCGGCACAGCCAGCAGAATAATGAACGGCAGCACGAAGCTCTCATACTGCGCGCTCAGCGTCAGGTAAACCACCAACAATCCAAGCGCGAAGATAAGCATTGTCTTGCCGCTCGACTCTATCTCTTCAAGCGTCAGCCCCGTCCACTCATAGCTCATACCGGGCATCTTCATCTTTTCTGTCAACGACTGCATCGCATCTTCGCCTTGCCCCGAGCTGATCCCCGGAGCCGGCGAACCGTCGATCTCAACGGAGCGATACAAGTTGTAGTGCGAAATCACCGAAGCGCCTGCGCTCTCCTTGAACGTCACCAGGTTGTCCAACGGCACCATTTTGCCCGTGTCAGAGCGCACATAAAAGCCACGCATCTGCCCGGTGTTCATGCGGAATGGTTTGTCCGCTTGCACATACACGCGATACGTACGGTTATTGAAATCAAAATCATTCACATACTCCGAGCCCATAAAAACGCTCAGCGTGTTTGATATCTGGCTCAGCGAAACGTTCATCGCCTTCGCCTTCTCGCGGTCGATGCTCACCAGCACCTGCGGATCATTGGCCGAGAACGTCGTTTGCAATCCCGTCACCTGGCTGTTCGGTGCGCGGCTTGCGCCGACTATCTGGTGCGCCACGCGGTCAAGGTCACCGAGCGTGTCCTGTCCGTGGTCCTCCAGCACAAACTGGAACCCGCCATACGTGCCAACGCCATTCACCGCCGGCGGCTGAAAGAGCCCCACAAACGCGCCATGTGGACTCATCATCAGCATTTGCAGCTTCGGCGTCAGGTCAG
>CAIMNN010000398.1 GCA_903842845.1 uncultured Acidobacteriaceae bacterium
AAGCCGAAGTACATTCTGGTCAACGGCGACGAGAGCGAGCCGGGCACCTGCAAAGACCATCTGATTTTCCTGCACGATCCGCACTCGATCATCGAAGGCGCAATGATCGCCGGCCTTGCGGTTGGCGCGAAGACGGGCTTCATCTATCTGAGAGGCGAGTACCGCTACCTGATCGAGATTATGGAGCGCGCGGTTGCCGATGCGTACGAGAAGGGCTTCCTCGGCAAAAACATATTCGGCTCGGGGATTGAGTTTGAAGTCATCGTGCAGACCGGCGCAGGCGCTTACGAAGTTGGTGAAGAGTCGGCGCTGATGGAGTCGCTTGAAGGCAAGCGCGGCATTCCGCGCATCCGTCCGCCATTCCCTGCGGTGGTTGGTTTGTACGGCGGCCCGACGGTCATAAATAACGCGGAGACGATTGCGACTGTTCCGCATGTGATTGCGATGGGCGGCGCTGCTTATGCAGCTGTCGGCACAGAGCGCAACGGCGGAACGAGATTGTTTGGAGTCAGTGGCCATGTTGAGCGCCCGGGCGTTTACGAGTTGCCGATGGGCTACAACCTGAAGAAGATCATCTACGAAGTTGCCGGTGGAGTTCGCGGCGGACGCAAGTTGAAGGCTGTCGTACCTGGCGGCTCTTCTACACCTTGTTTGTTACCCGAAGAGATTGAGAACCTCGGCATGGATTTTGACCAGGTTGGCAAAGCCGGCTCGATGCTTGGCTCTGGCGGCATCGTTGTAATCGATGACCAGACCTGCATGGTTGAGTTCGCGCTGCGTACTATCAGCTTCTATCAACATGAGAGCTGCGGATGGTGCATTCCCTGCCGCGAAGGAACCGACTGGCTCAAGAAGTCGATTGCCCGTGTGAATGCAGGCTTTGGCGAAGTGAAGGACGTGGACAACATTCAGTACATCGCCGAGAACATTTTGGGCCGTACCTTCTGCCCGTTGGGCGATGCGGCTGCGATGCCGATACTTGGATTCGTGAAGAAGTTCCGCAAAGAGTTTGAAGAGCACCTGAGCGGCAGGCCGTGCCCGTACTCAAAACACGTTGAGATGGAATTGGTTTGATTTTTTTGTTGACACGTGAGGCAGTAATGCTAATCTTCGCACCCGAAAGTGAGGTACAAGATGAAGCCGAACGAGTTAATTAAACTTTTGGAGAAGGATGGTTGGCACAGCACAGGCCAGAGCGGTAGTCATCGAAAGTTTCGTCAGACGTGAAACCGGGCTTGCTTATTGTGCCAGTCCATACCGGCAAAGAACTAGGGGCAGGATTGCTGCATAGCATCCTGAAGAAAGCAGGGTTGAAATGACAAATGAATACCTTGTGGTCTACGAGAAGGGCCAATCAAATTGGAGCGCCTTTTCTCCTGACATCCTGGGATGCGGTTCAATGGGCAGCGACTTGGAAGAAGTCCGCATGCAGATGCACGAGGCGATGAACACTTATCTTGCCGACCTAGCAGAAGCAGGCGAGGCAATCCCAGCCCCAGCAGCGAAAAGTGTGAACTTTGAGGAATTCGACCCGGCACACACTGAGAAGGAATATTTCGTGGAGTGGATGAAGATTCAGCTCCCCGAGAACCACTAAGTGACACAGGCAGCTTAAGGAAGAGTAATGGCAGACGTAACGATCACAGTCGATGGAAAGAAGATCACGGCGCCTGCGGGTGCGCTGCTGATCGATGTCTGCCGCAAGGCGGGCATTGAGATCCCGGCATTTTGTTATTACCCGGGGCTGAGCCTGCAGGCTGCATGCCGCATGTGCGTCGTTAGACAAGAGAAGGTGCCAAAACTTCAGACCGCTTGCACGACGACTGTCGCCGAGGGTCAGGTCTTCTTCACCGAGACGGACGAGATAAAGCAGGCGCGCAAGGCGACGCTGCAGCTTCTGTTGGGTAATCATCCGCTTGACTGCCCGGTGTGCGATGCCGGCGGCGAGTGCGAGTTGCAGGACATGACCTTCAAGTACGGCGCGGGCGAGAGCCTCTACGCCGAGGCCAAGAACCACCGCGACGAACAGCAGTGGTCGCCGGCGGTTTACTATGACCGTCCGCGCTGCATTCTCTGCTACCGCTGCGTGCGTATCTGCGGCGAAGGGATGGATGTTTGGGCGCTGGGTGTTTCGAATCGCGGTTCTAGTGCGGTGATAACGCCGAACAAGGGCGCGGAGCTGAACTGCGAAGAGTGCGGCATGTGCATCGACATCTGCCCGGTCGGCGCATTGACCAGTGGCAGTTACCGTTACAAGACTCGGCCGTGGGAGATGAATCACGTTGCCACCATCTGCGCGCATTGCGGCGATGGCTGCAAGGTGACGCTGGGCGTAAGGCAATCAAGCGAGGGCGCTGAGATTCTGCGCGCTGACAATCGCGACCAGAGCGGTTTGAATGGCGACTTCCTTTGCGGCAAGGGACGTTTTGGATTTGATTTTGTTGAGAGCGAGCAACGGCTGACGAAGCCGATGGTCCGCAATGCTGCAGGCAAGTTGGAAGTGGCGACGTGGGAGCAGTCTATCCGCGTGGTTGCCGAAAAGCTGAACGCGGTGAAGGCTGCATCGGGCGGCGAGGCGATCGGCGTTATCGGCTCGAACTACGCGACCAATGAAGAGAATTATCTGTTGCAGAAGTTTGCGCGCACCGTGCTCGGCACCAACAATATTGATCACGTGCGGACCGCTGAGTATGCACGCTTTGTGAAGGCGCTTGCCGGCAAGCCCGGACGCGCTGCGAGTATCAAGGATGCGGCATGGGCGCCGGCGATTCTGCTGGTCGGCGGCAACGCGACTGAAGAGCATCCGCTGCTGGCCATGAGCCTGCGCACTAATGTGCGCTTGAGCAAAGCACGGCTGTATGTGGCGAATCAGAAGCCGATCAAGCTGGACCGCCAGGCTAAGGCCACACTCAAAGTGGAGAATTACGCAAAGCTTGCCGAAGCGCTGGCCAAGAAGGGCGATGCGTTTGCCGATGCGGTGAACGGCGAAGAGAAACTGCTGGTCGTCATCAACGGTGATGTGCAGGGCGCGGCGCTTGATTCGCTTTTGAAGTGGGGAATAGGTCGCGAGGGCGTGCAGTTTGCGCTGCTCGGTGGCGCGGTGAACTCACGCGGTGCGGCAGACATGGGCGTGTTGCCTGATGCCCTGCCCGGTTATGTTCCGGTCAGCGAGCCCAGCGCATTTACCCCTGAGTACGGGAATGCACCGAAGAAGCCCGGCCTTGCATTGACTGAGATGCTCCAGAAGAAACTCGGCGCTTTAATTATTGATGGCACGGACCCGTTCGGAGTACTTGGCGTTGACGCGAACTCGCTGAAGGACACATTTGTTGTTGTCATCAGTGCATTTGAAAGCGCGACAACAGCAGCGGCTGATGTTGTGCTTCCGGCATCAACTCTCTACGAGAAGACCGGCACGGTCACCAATTCATTCGGTGATGTGCAGTTAGCGCAGAAGGCTGCGGACCGCAGCGGCGTGAAGACCGACTTCGAGATCATCGTCCGCATTGCCGGCGCGATGGGTGTCGATGTGAAGACGCTGGTTCCGTTCGGCACTTCGCGCATCACAGCCGACCTCGGCCAAACGCGCGGCGCGCAGGCTGGTGAGGCAGACCGCCATGCGGTTTGGCTTTCGGCCAACAATCTTGAACCGAAGCTGAGCCCGTTTGATCCGATGGCGTTGCTTGACGAGATCGAGCGTCTGGTCGCCGGGTACAAGCTGGACCGGTTAAACCTCATTGCTGGCAACTCCGCAAAATCAGAACCGGGATTTGTCCCGGTCAGCGCGCTGGCTGGTTCCGGTTCAGTGGTCGCAGTGAAGGCAGACCTCTTCAACACGCCGGGGCTCAGCCAGTACAGCAAGACACTCGCCAAGCTGGCAGAACATGAGTCACCCGCCAAAGCGGTAGCCGCTGATTAATTGGAGAAGAAGTACGTGAACGAGTTAATGATATTCGCGTTGTGGAGCCTGCTGAAAGTGGCAGTGGTGACGGTGGTGCTGCTTGTCGGCGTCGCTTACACCGTGCTGCTTGAGCGCAAGCTTGTGGGCCGCATCCAGAACCGTTGGGGACCCAACCGCGTTGGGCCATGGGGACTTTTTCAGCCCCTCATTGACGGCATCAAGCTCTTCCTTAAAGAGGAGCTGATTCCCGGCAATGTCTACAAGCCGCTTTATCTCATCGCGCCCATCATCGCACTGAGCTGCGCGCTGATCTCAATTTCTGTAGTCCCGTTCGGCTCGCCGAGCATTCACGTGTGGAACAGTCCGGTGCTCTTTCAGATCGCTGATGTCAATATCGGTCTGCTGGTCATCCTCGGCATCACTTCGATCGGCGTCTACGGCATTGCGCTCGCCGGATGGTCTTCGAACAACAAGTACTCGCTGCTTGGTGCGTTGCGCTCATCGGCGCAGCTGATCAGCTACGAACTGGCGCTGGGACTTTCGCTTGTAGGCGTTGTCATTCGCGCCGGTAGCTTGAACCTGCGCGTCATCATTGAGAGCCAGTCTCACAACGGCATCCTGGGCTGGAACCTCTTCGGCGGAATGCAGTTCTTTGCTTTCTTCCTGTATCTGTTGGCAGCTTATGCCGAGACCAACCGCGCGCCCTTCGATCTACCTGAAGCGGAAAGCGAACTCGTCGCCGGTTATCACACCGAGTACAGCTCGATGAAGTTCGCCATGTTCTTCATGGCCGAGTACGCCAACATGATC
>CAIMNN010000399.1 GCA_903842845.1 uncultured Acidobacteriaceae bacterium
AGCAAGCCGGGCTTAAAGGCATTGGGTATTCGATGGGCGTTGCTGCCGGCGATTATGACAACGATGGTTGCGTTGACCTTTACGTCACCGGCTACAACAAGAACCAGCTCTTCCACAACAACTGCAACGGCACGTTTACCGATGTGACGGAGAAAGCCGGGGTCGGCGGAGATGTGCGCGGACACGGCAAGGCGTGGGCGGTGGCGGCCGGATGGATTGATTACAACAACGACGGCCAACTCGACCTCTTCGTCGTCAACTATCTCAACTACGACATCAAATCAGCGATGCACTGCTCGAAGGCCGAGCTGGCGGCATATTGCACGCCGAGTGAATTCCAGGGCATGCAAAACATCCTGTACCGCAACAATGGAGATGGGACCTTCACGGATGTCTCGGCGGCCTCACACGTGTCGCAGTACATTGGCAAGGGGATGGGTTTAGCATTTGCCGATTACGACAACGACGGCTACACGGATATTTTTATCTCGAATGACACCTATCAGAATTTTCTGCTACACAACAACGGAGATGGAACATTCACTGATGTGGCGATGCTGGCCGGAGTGCAGTACAACGGCAATGGCAGGAACATGGCGGGGATGGGCGCGGATTTTCGCGATGTAGACAACGATGGATCACCGGATATTTTTCAGACGGCGATGTTCGGCGACAGCTTTCCGCTTTATCACAATCTTGGTGGAGGGCAATTTGCCGATGTGAGCGCACCATCCGGTCTGATCCGTTACACGAGTCGGCTTACGGCGTGGGGCGTTGGAATCTACGACTTCGACAACGATGGGTACAAGGACCTTTTTGCGGCGGGGTCGGCCATCCTCGACAACTCGATGGAGATAGAGCACCACCCGTTTCCGCTGCCGAACGCCATGTACCGCAATAAAGGCAATCTGAAGTTCGAGGATGTGAGCGCGCAGTCCGGAGCAGATTTTGTTGCGCCGATGCCGCACCGCGGAGCGGCCTTCGGCGATTTGAATAATAGCGGCAAAATCGATATTGTCGTCAACGTGCTCAACGGGCCGCCGCAGATATTGATGAATCGGTCTACGAACAAAAATCATTGGCTGATTCTGAACCTTGTAGGAACAAAGTCAAACCGCGACGGGCTGGGTACGAGAGTCAAGCTCACAACATCGCTCGGCGTGCAGTACAACCAGGCGTCCACGGCGGTTGGCTACAGCTCTTCCAGCGACAAGCGCGTTCATTTTGGATTGGGCGGCGCGGCGAGCGTCGACACAATTGAACTCAACTGGCCGAGCGGAACGAAGCAGACACTGAACAACGTGAAGGCGGACCAGGTGCTGACCATCACCGAGCCGAAAGATAAATGAAGTTTATTTTTTAATGCCTGCGATTTGATTTGCGAGGGCGTCTTCGTGATTGGCCTTCAATAACGCGATGAGATCGTCGGTGATGGATTGGTCGTCCTTGGCATAGACGACGATGATTTCGGCTGTGAGCTTCGCGTTCTTCACCTTGCCGGTCTTGAAGTATGCATCGCAGAGTTCCAGAAGCAACCCCGGAGTGCGTGTGTGCGATTCGGTGAAGAGCTCTATGGCCTCATCCAGTTTTTTCTGCTTGTAACGAATGGAGCCGAGTTCAGCGACGGCGTTCAAGTAGTTCGAGTCGATTGCGAGTTCGGCCTTGAACTCTTTTTCCGCCTTTTCGAGATTTCCCTGCTGCAAGTCGTAGATGCCAATGTAGGTGTGCGCACCGCGGACCTTGGGCTCAAGTTTAAGGGCGACCTCGAGATCCTTCAGGCCTTTTTCCGGCTGGCCCAGATACATATATAAGGTACCGACCATAAAGTATGGATGGCCTGGCGTCGCGTACAAGGCCGGAGTGCCGTCCTTGAAAATTTTCAGCGCGCCCTCTTCATCGCCCAAAGCGAGGAGCTTCTTGGATTGCTCCCAGAGCAAGCGGTCCTGCTCCACGCCTAGCGTTGTGGCTACAAACGAGGTTGCATCCATCAACTGATGGTGCAGGTCAGCCTCATACTGCGCTTGCGCAGTATCACCGAGCGCGGTGTAGGCACGTGAGAGATAGTAATGAGCCAGTGCAACCGTTGGGTCCTGCTGCAACAGGCGGCGAAGCAACACGATGGCCTGTTGATTGTGTTTCAATTCCAGCTCGCAGCGACCCAAGCCGAGCTGAGAGGTGACGTCTGTGCTTTTGATGAGCAGCAATTTCTCGTAGGTTGCTTTGGCGTCATCCCACTCAGCGAGCTTGGACTGGGCTTCGGCGAGAAGGGAAAGAGAGCTTGCATCCGCAACTGAATCGGCGACGGCTTTCTGAGCGTAACTTTTCGCGGCATCGAAGTTCATGGTGTAGAGGCTGGCAACACCAAGGTCGAGGTTGATTCGTTCCAATGACGGGGCAGCTTTGTAGGCTTTTTCAAGCCATATGAGCGCAGTCTCGTTGTCACCGCTGGCTGACAAGAGTTCGCCATATTTCTGCCAGACCACGGGCTCATCCTTCCTGATCTCGAAGCAGGCCTTGATGGTCTTTAATGCCGCGTCATTCTGCCCAAGCAAGTGATAAGCCTGCGCGAGGTAGAAGAGCGCATCGCCATCCTTCGGCTCGAACTTCAGATAACGCTCCAGCAGCGTGACGGCTTGTACGCGGTCGCCTTTAATGAGCTGATAGACGCCGACCTTGTAGAGAAGGTCTGGGTCGTTGGGTGCGACCTTCAATGCCTCGGAGTAGCTGGCATTGGCTTCATCGCCGTGGCCGGCACCCTCGAGCAGCATGCCTTTGAGCTTGAGGGCCGGCGCGTAGTGGGGATGCGCACTCAAGAGCTCATTGACCATTTGGTAAGCCTGACGGGGCTGGCCATGTTGGGCAAGGTTCAAGGCTTCATGCAACTGATGCGAGAGTTCAGGCGAGTCTTGCGTTGGCTGCTTTTGCGCGATGCAATTTGAGAATGACAGGAGCGCGAGCAGCGCCACGATGATGGCTCGGCTGCAATAAGTTTGGTTGTAGGGCTCTCTCATCATAGTTCCTACTGTTTGGCAGCGGCCTTGGGCACTATCTGGTCATGCGGCACGACTCCTTTGCCTTCAAGGACGGAATAGATCTGATCGGCTTTCAAAGCGCCGAGGTCCTCGACTTTGCCGTTGGGCCAGATGACCTCAACCTTGTCGGCGTGGTCTGCGGCAGCGAGACCGAAGTGCAGGCGCAGGTCGTGCTGGGAGAGATAACTGCCGCCGCTGTGAACTTCGCTGAGTTGGGTCATTCCAGCAGCGGTGACGCGGACGCGCGCGTTCAGAGCGAGCTTGTTGAACTGCGCGCCTTGCAGTTCAAGTTCGAGCCAATGGTTTTTGATCCCGCGCGTGCAGGCGATCATGGGGCCGCCGACAAGATTTTCGATGACGATGCAGAGTGAGCCGTTATTAAAGAGGTCGCCAACCGCAGCGCCGCGGCTGACCTGCGGAATTTGAAACGCGGGGCCGACCTGTTTGCTGACATCGTTGAATGTGCCGTCGTGATTGTTGAGGAAGACGAGCTTCGGCTCCATGTATTTGTCGCCAGCGGAGTCATGCTCGACCTGCGGATAGACGTGGCCGTTGACGACGAAGAGGTCGAGCCAGCCGTCGTTGTCGAAGTCGAAGAAGCCGTCGCCCCATCCTACATAAGGATTAGTTGCCTTGGTGATGCCGGCGACATCGGAGATGTCAGAGAAGTTGAGGTCGCCGTCGTTTTGATAGAGCGCCATGTACTGGTCGCTGAAGTGGCTGATGGCAATGGAGGTTTTTCCGTTGTGGAGAAAGTCGCCAAAGGCAAGGCCCATGTTGGCCTGGAAGTTTCCGTTCTGATCGGCAGCGACGCCGGCGAGCAGGGCCTCGTCAGTGAAGTGGCCGTTGCCGTCGTTGACGTAGAGATAGTTTGGTTCGCCGTCGTTGCAGACGAAGAGGTCAAGCTTGCCTTTGTTGGCGAAGTCATCCCATATGGCGGTGAGGCCGTAGAGTTTTTGCGGGTCGTCAACGCCGGCCTGCTTTGAGACATCCGTAAATGTTCCATCGTGATTATTGTGGAAGAGATTGTCGGGCAGACCTTTCAGTCCCGCGGGGCCACACTGCACGTCAATGCCGCGGAACTTGCAGGTCTTTTGCGCGCCGAACTTGGGAAGGTCAATGAGATTGATATCGACATAATGCGAGATGAAGAGGTCAGACCAGCCGTCGCTGTCGTAGTCGCCGAAGGTTGCACCAGCAGCCCAGGTTGTGTCGCCGCTGAGGCCGGCGGCTTTGGTCACGTCCGTGAAAGTGCCGTCGCCGTTGTTGCGGTAAAGCACGATGCCGTTGAAACAGGTGACGAGGAGGTCGGGCCAGCCGTCGTTGTTGTAGTCGCCAACGACTGCGCCGTTGGCCCAGCATGGGTAGCCGACGCCGGCTTTGTCGGTTACGTCAGTGAACGTGCCGTCGTGATTGTTGTGGTAGAGCGCGCTGTGAGCTTTTTTACCCGCGAGCGCCTCTTCAACGGTCAACGCGCCGGTGAAAAAAATATCCGGCCATCCGTCGCGGTCATAGTCGATGAGCGCGACGCCGCCGGTCATGGATTCGATGATGTACTTCGAATCCGGTGAAGATGCATGCACAAAGTGAATGCCGGTGGAGGCGGTGACATCCTCAAAGCGGAGGTCGGTCTTCACAGGCGGACGCTTGGGAAGCTTGTCTTCCTGAACGTGGTAGACGGAGCGGCCCATGCCGCCCTCCTGCGCTG
>CAIMNN010000400.1 GCA_903842845.1 uncultured Acidobacteriaceae bacterium
CACTCTTGCGAACCATCTCGCGGGTATGTTAGCGTTACGCGTATTTTCAATGCAGAAGACTCCGTTCATGGGAAGTTGTTTTTTCCTTGACTGTGCTCAACGAAACGGTCGTACTGTTTAGGCGCACAGACCTGCGGAGCATCTGGCATACATCATCGTTTGAGGAGATATACATGCGAACTCGTATCTGGATTGCGCTGGTTATGCTTGGCGCTGTGGTCTTGGCAGGTTGCAGTAGCGGTGGCGTCATGCCCGCCTCGACCACAAATGCAACGGTAAGCAGCGTGAACTCGGCAAGCACGGCACCCAGTACGCCTCCGGTGGGCGGCTTCAAGCATGTCGTGGCCTTTGGTGACAGCCTGTCGGACGATGGAGCCTATACCCTGGCCGCAATCTCCGTCTATGCACCGCCTCCTTTCAGTGTGCCGTTCACCGGGCTGCCTTATCCCGCAGGCGGGCAATTCACCATTAACGGCGCGCCAACCGGCAATTGGACTGACGTACTTGCCCGCGATCTCGGCACCAGCTTGTCGCCGAACCTCATCGGCTATGGAACACCTGCTGGTGTGTACTACCTCAGTCTGGGCGGACCCACACCTACCCCGACGTACTGTGTCTTCAGCGCGCCTATAGCTTCAGGATTCGCTGACTGCACTAACTTCGCCGAGGGCGGCGCAATGGTTACCAATCCGGTCGGCATAGGCCACACTTCAGGCGCGCTGACCGTCCCAGTGACGGCTCAAGTGCAAAGCTATCTCACTCAGTTCGGTGGCACCTTCAACAGCAACCAACTGGTGACGGTATTGGCAGGCAATAACGACATCTTCACCGCTTTGGGCACAGTGGCTGTGAATGAGGCCGGTGGCATGTCAAATACTGAAGCTGTCGCTACGGCGCACGCGACCGTGCAGCAGGCGGCGGACGATCTCGCTGCCCAGGTCAAAGTGATCACCGGCAAAGGCGGCACGTATGTGCTGGTCTTCACATTGCCGGATTCAGCCAAGACCCCGTTCGGCCGCGGCTTGCCCTACACTGGTGCGTCACCAGCTGTGGCTCCTCCGGCTGGCTATGTCTGTGACCCCACCCTGACCTTGACACCATGCTTCCTGCTCTCCAACCTGGTGCAGGTTTTCAATCAACGTCTGCTCAATGACCTGCAAGGTCAGCCGGTGAAAGTACTCGACGGCTACGCTTTGGTAAATCAGGAATCAGCAAATCCGGCGCAATTCGGTTTTACCAACGTTACCGAGCCGGTTTGCGACATCTATGGCCCGGTCTTGTCGCAGTTGGGCAATTCATCCTTGTTCTGCAATCCGGATACACTGGTGGGCGGCCTCAATCCGAACACCTCGCTCTTTGCTGACGATGTCCATCCCACCCCTGCTGGCCATCAGGTCATTGCCGGAGCCACCTTGCAGGCCATACATAGCTTTGGCTGGACGCCGTAAACTCAGCGCCCTTCCAGAACCTGAAATACAAACGGCCAGCGCGTTTAGCGCTGGCCGTTGTTTTCAATCCCTGATTTCCGACTTCTGATTCCTGCATTACTGCAAGTGGTAAACCACTCCGAGTGCCGCCTGTACATTGGAATACGGATGCGGCGAGTTGCCCGAGCCCGATGTGGTTTGCACAAACGACGTCCCAACGCGGTCGCCGTTCAATCGCAGGCTGAAGTGCTGCGTAACACGATAATCAAGCCCGGCGCCGAATCCAGTTGAGAACGCCACATTCGGCGTGCCGGTGATGCCGGTTCCGCCCGTGTGCGAGCCGCCAAGCAGCACATGCACATTACCACTCACACGCTCGTAGATCTGCGCATGCAGCTCCGGTCCGGCCAGGAACTGCGAATAATTTGGACTCAACCCGCCTGCCGTATTTTGTGAGGATGTACTGGTCATGAACGATGCGCCCTGCACGTTCAAACCAAAATACTTGCCCCAGTTGCGCGTCACGCCGACCTCAAAGCCAACCAACAATCCATGCGCGTGTACGATCTGGTTCTGTGACGAGCCTGCCGCACCAGCAAAAATGTCATAGCGCGACTGCTTCTGGGTCTCATCCCCACCCGAACTCGATGCCGATGTCTGCGCCCCTGCGCTGATCGAAAGCAACGCGGCCAGTACTATAAAAACAAACTTCCTCATTCTCTACTGATCTCCTAAGCTGAACTTCCAGCACCTTCAATAGACTAACTGGTCACACCCGCATCCATGAAGCGCGGCGCGCTGAAATTCGCTTCCCTCCGCTGCACTATTTCTGTTGCACCGGCACCGGACCCGGCAGCGCGACCACGCCGCCGCTTCCATCGCCCACAAATATTTTGACGCCGCCCTTCAAATAACGGTCAATCATCCCCGGCTTCGCCCAATCCAGGCTCCAGCCATCCTCTATCGCCAGCACCGTATAGCGCCCCGGCGCAACATCGCGCAGGTTGAACGTCCCGTCCGTGTCCGATTGGTCCCGCCGCACCAGCGAATGCAACGCCGCCGGGTTCTGCGGAACCAGCACCACCATCGCACCTGGGAAGCCCTTCCCATCCTTCAGCACCAATCCCGCCACGTGCACCAGCTCATCGGCCAGCGTCACATCCAGGTGCACCGGCTTGTCGCCAACAGTGATATCGCCGCCCGCCGTTTTCTTCCCACTTACCGTGATAGCCACCGTCGCCAATGTCTTGTTTCCATTTGCAGCCCACAGCGTCCAGTTTCCCGGCGGCACATCTTCAAAATCAAAATGTTCCTTCATGTTCTCGGTTTGCTGAATCGTCGCGGCTTGCGTGCTCCCCACCGGCTCCAGCACCAGCGTCAACTGGTCCTTGAGAGGCTTCCCGCTCAACAAATGCAGCGTGCCGCTCACAGCCGTCTCCGCTTCTCCATTCGCCGTGTCTATCTGCTGGCTGTTCGCGAGGTTCACGTTTACTCTGCGCGGCGGGTCGCCCGCTTCTATCGTGTACTCGCCCGGCGCAATTCCTGAATACGTCGAGGAACTCCCCGAGCGCGACCCCGCTACGACCAGCATCTCGTTCTCCGCCGGAGCGCCGAAGATCAACTGCGTCAACTGTGCCGCCTGCTCGATATCCTCTTCGCCTGAGCCTTTGCCCGCTTGCGGCATCGTGATGTGCAGCGCAGGAACCGCATGCATCGTGATGTTCGCCTCAACATGGTTGCCGCCATCAAGGTCAATCACCGTCGCCGCTGCCTCTTCCGTGGTCGAATCATAGTACGTCACCGGAAAAGCCACATCCAGTGGCGAACTCTCTTCGCTCTGCTCCCCGCCACGCGCCAGCGCATACCATGGCCTCGCCGTCACCGCCAGCATGTACTCGCCCGGCGCCAATCCACCAAACTCAAATGCCCCCGTGTCGTCCGTCTTCTGCCCAGCCGGTGCAAGTATCCGCGTCCCCACACCGTGGTCGTGGCTCTTCTGGTAAAGCCGCACGCTCGCGCCTTCCACCGGGTCGCCGCCATCGTCCGTCACCACGCCGTAGATCACTCCGCCCGGCACCAGCTTGAAGGTCAACTGCTCCACCTTCACATACACCTCAGACCCCGTCTTCGACCCCGTCACAACCGCCGAACTGTACTCCTCATGCTCGTCGTAATAGCCGCTCAAGTAGCCGCGCTTCGCCGCCGTCAACTGATACTTGTCCGCCGCCAGCCCATCAATTGAAAACCGTCCTTCGTCATCCGTCAGTGCCGTCGCCAGTGGATGGCTGTCGCCCTCCGCAAGCAGCGAGACCGTCCCACGGCTTATCGGGTCGCCCGTCGCCGCATTCACCAACTTGCCCGCAACACGATACTTGGTCTGCGCGCCATGCTGCGCCGCCGCACAAACCAGCGCGGCCATCATTATCACCACCAACCCAATTCGCTTCATGGCTGCGGCACCTCCAGCACAACATCATTACTGGATGAAGGCGCAAGCGTCACAGCCTGCCCGCTCAAATGCGCCAATGCCGAAGGGTTGTGATACTCCAACTCCACCGGCTCGGTGAAAACATAAATGTGATAGCTGCCCGGCGTCAGGCTCTCGAACGTAGCCGTCGCTCCCGACCCGGCCCGCAACGTAGATGGCGTCACCGTCGCAGTCGTCTCTGCATCCGGAACCACATACACCGTGTAATTCGTCTGTGCCCCCGCCGTCTCAATTGACGCCAGCAATGGAAGCGACAAATTCAACTTCGCGCAATCATCACGCAGTGTCAGCTCCATCTGCGGCGTTGAGGATGTCGGGCTCAGCGCCAGCGGCTCGCGTCCCATGTCCGCGCCGCCAGCAGTGAACGAGCCCACGCACAAACCCGCGCGCTCCGTCGTCGCATTCGCCCAGTACCGCCCCGTGCCGCCCGGCAGAAATGAAAACGTATCTTGCACCGCGCCGCCCGTAGCCGCAAGCTCCTGCGTCGGACCATCCGCATGCGTGAACGTCACGAACACCGGCAGCATCGACCGCCCGCTCGTGCTCGTCTGCCGTGCCACCGACTCCGGCAAATTCACATGCACGCGTATCATCGGCACCGGGCCCGTCGTCAGTTTCAGGTCGGTCACTGGATGCCCCGCAACCGCAAAGCTCACCGAGCCCATCTTCATTCCATTTGCCGTGTCCAGGCTCAGGTTCGAGTTCTCAAACGTGAGCATGTTCAGGCTGAAAATTCCATCCGGCAGCTCGCCGCTGATGATGCGCCTTTCAGTGTTGTAATTGATCCTGTAATCGGTAGGGTTGCCGCGCTCATCGGTCACGCTCACAAGCTCCACCTTGGCGCTGCGTGCTGCTCCGCCCGGCTCCGCTTCACCTTGCTGCTTTTGTACCCAAGCCTGCACCGGCTGATACGCTTCAAGCCGCAAAAATAGATTCGCCAGCGCCTCTTCGCCCGCGCGCAGCTCAATGCGCCCAGCGCTTGTTATCTCACGCGCCTCGGGATAATACACCGACGCAAACCCATACTTCACAAGCTTCGGCGCATCTACCGCCTTCGACACAATACCCAGGCTCTCCGCTTCCATGGATGGCATCGTCCGCACCAGGTACGTCCCCGCCGCAAGCCCGCTAAATCTGTAATTGCCGCTGCTGTTTGTTCTGGCCGTGTTGGCAACCGTCCACTCCGCGCGCCCGTTGATCACACGCCGCTCGGTCAACTGCATCAGAATTCCATCCGCCGGGTCGCCCGTTGAAAGGTCCACGTGCCCGCGTATCGCCCCGTTCGGCGTCAGCTTGAAAATAATATCCGGCGTCTGCTCCGTGACCACCACACCGTGGCTCGCGCCCTCGCCGCCCGGCACATCCGTAATCACGTCGCCGTCCAAGTTATCGCCGCCGCGGTATCCCGGCTTCTTCGCGCTCATCACGTGTTGGCCGGTCGTGATTCCGTCAAACTCAAAATGCCCCTCGCCATCAGTGAGCATGGTGTGGTCGGGGTCGCCCTCAACCGAAACCAGCGCTCGCGCCACCGGCTCACCGGTCGCGGAGTTCAACACCGTTCCATGCACCGCTGTCCGCGTCGCGTTTTGATTTTGTGATTGCGGTTGTTGCTCTTGCATCTGTGGCGGCGGCGGACCCGGCATTTCAATAACATCCTGGCTGCCGCTCTGCGCACCCGCACTCAACGCAAACAAGCAAGCGGTCATCAGCAGGCACGCGGACACTCCAACGCCGCAACCTCTCAAACCTCCGCTCCGCTCCACCATATTCAATTAGACGCCGTCTCCATCCATATTGTTCGCGCTATGTTTTCTATTACTCAATCCCTTTGTCCCTGGCTTGCCGCGGCGCAGCCTTCAGGCGTAAGCGGGTCCCTGCTCTCAAGGCTTCGCCACCTTGCAACACTCACCTGCATCCGCAGGCTCATTCGCGCCAGCGTCGAGCACTATCTTCCACTCCCCGCTCTTCTCCTTGCGCCAGACTGTCATATACCGGCCCTTCTCAACATGAGGGAACCCATTCGCATCCACGCTCTTGCCTTCAAAGTGTCCCCATGTATATCCCATATCGCCGCTCGGGCTCATCATCGCGTCGGTCGGCGTCCAGGTCAGTTGATAATCCTTCGCCGTCCATTGCATCGCCTTGCGCAGCGCCTCGCGCCCCTGCACCGGCTTCTGTCCGTTGCCCAGGCTCACCGCATCCTCGGCAAAACGGTCAATAAACGCCTGCCCACCGCGCACCGCGGCGTCCTTGGCAAACTTTTCTTCCAGATCAAAAAGCAGCGCCTTGCCCGGATTCATCGTCGGGTCGCTCAACATCTGCACCGCCGCGCCCTGTGTCGTCTTTCCCGGCTCCGGCAACTGAGCCTTCAAAGCCGTAGAGACAAACATCATCAATACCGCCGCCAGCAAAGTGACGCTTCCCGCCCATCTCACGTCAATATTTCGCATCGCACGCTCCTCCGAACCAGTCTAATTGCTCAGGAATCTCCCGCGCCGCCCCCGTGGCCGTCCCCGGCTTCACTCTGGGCGGTTTTCAACGTTGGTATACTAGGAATTGCGTTGAAATGCCCTTGCCGATGGGGATTGGCAATTTTTTAAATCGGAGCCGCAGTCACCGCGCGGCGAAAGGGAACGCATGTCGAACTTTCTGGACACCATCAATTCTCCCGCCGACCTCAAGCGCATGAGCGCGCCGGAAATGGCTGAGTTGGCAGAGGAGATTCGCGAGTTTCTCGTCCAGCAGCTCTCGCGCACCGGCGGCCATCTCGGCCCCAACCTCGGCGTTGTCGAGCTCACACTCGCTCTTCATACCGTCTTCAATACTCCCAAAGACAAAATTCTCTTCGACGTCAGTCATCAGGCTTACATCCATAAAATTCTCACCGGCCGCCGCGAGCGCTTCGGCACCATCCGCACCGAGAACGGTCTCAACGGCTTCATGCTCCGCACTGAAAGCGAACACGACGCCTTCGGCGCAGGTCACGCCGGAACCGCGCTCTCAGCCGCGCTCGGGATGGCCGTCGCACGCGATATGGCCGGCACTGATGAAAACGTCATCGCTGTCGCCGGCGACGCAGCCTTCACCAACGGCATCACTTTTGAAGCGCTCAACAACATCGCCGAGCAGACCAAGCGCTTCATCATCGTCCTCAATGACAACGAGTGGTCCATCGACCGCAACGTCGGCGCAATCGCCCGCTACTTCCACCGCGTCGTCGCCAACGAGCATTACAAAAACCTCCACGACTCCGCCGCAAAGATCCTCGCCCGCTTCGCCGGTAAGACCGCCGCAAAGGTCGCACGCCGCGCTGAAGAGGCCGCCAAGGGTTTCTTCGTTCCTTCAATGATGTTCGAGGAACTCGGCCTCCATTACTACGGTCCCATCGACGGCCACAATCTCCCGCTACTCATTGAGACCTTCAACTTCCTCAAGGCTGAGGACCGCCCCGTCCTGCTGCACATCCTCACCCAAAAAGGTCGCGGCTACCAGCCCGCACTCGAGAAGCAAAAAAAATTCCACGGCCTTGGCCCCTTCGACCCCGAGACCGGCCAAACTCCAGACGGCATGCCCACCTACGCCGAGCACTTCGCCACCACGCTCTCCAAGCTCGCCGACACCAACAGCAAGATCGTCGCCATCACGGCCGCCATGCCCAGCGGAACCGGCCTCGACCTCTTCCGCCCCACGCATCCCGACCGCTACTTTGACGTCGGCATAGCGGAAGAGCATGCCGTTGTCTTCGCCGCCGGAATGGCCACGCAAGGCTTCAAGCCCGTCTGCGCCATCTACTCAACTTTCCTCCAGCGCGCCATCGACAACATCATCCACGACGTCTGCCTGCAAAAACTCCCCGTCCTCTTCTGCATGGACCGAGCTGGCCTCTCCGGTGACGATGGCCCAACGCATCACGGCCTCTTTGACATCGGTTATCTCCGCAGCGTCCCTGACATCATTCTCATGTCGCCCAAGGATGAAGACGAACTCTCCGACATGATGCTCACCGCCATCGAGCACGACGGCCCCGCCGCCATCCGCTATCCGCGTGGCGCAGTCGCCGGCGTCCCCTGCAAAGCCGCTCCCGTCAAACTCCCCATCGGCAAAGCGGAAGTCCTCCGCGACGGCTCTGATGTCGCAATCCTCGGCCTCGGACCCATGTCCTTCCTGGCCAGCCAACTCGCTGATTCGCTCGAGAAAGACGGCTTCTCCGCCGCCGTAATCAATCCGCGCTTCGTCAAGCCTCTTGACGTTGAAGTCCTCGCACAATACGCCTCGCGCGTCGCCGCCTTCGTCACAATCGAAGACCACGTCAAAATGGGCGGCTTCGGTTCCGCTGTTCTTGAAGCGCTCGAATCCATCGGCTGCAAAGTTCCTGTTGTCCGCATCGGCTGGCCCGACCAGTTCATCGAGCACGGCAAGGTCGATTCACTCCGCGCCAAGCACGGCCTCTCCGTAGCCGAAGCGCGTAATCAGCTCCTGCCCCTGCTCGCCACGCGGCACAATTCAACCCTGGTAACCCACGCATGAGACAAAGATCATCCATGCGGCAATCTGGGTTGCCGCTTCAGAGCATCGCGCCCTGCTTGGGCATCCTTGCGCTTCTTCTCTGCGCAGTTGCGGCCGCACCAGCTCATGCGCTCCACGGCAAAAACACTTCCAATCAGGTCAGCAACAATCAGAACAACGTCATCGCACTCGTCGGCGGCACCGTCGTCGACCTCAGCGGCTGGGGCCGTTCCGCGCACGACCTTCACGACGCCGTCGTCATCATCCACGAAGGCCGCATCATCGAAGTCGGCTCGCGCATCACCACCACCATCCCAAAAAACGCGCACATCATCGACTGCACCGGAAAATACCTCATCCCCGGTTTCATCGACGGCTACGCCGGCATGAGCACCCAGGGTCAGGCCAATGCCAATCTATATATGGGCGTCACCACCGTCGTCGCCGCCAGTGACTCACGCCGCGGCCCCGTCTTCACCGCCGCCAACCCCTCGCCCCACATCTACCTGGTCGACTCCGCCGGTACCACCGACAACTGGAGCCTTCTCGCCCGTCAGCCTGAGTGGCAGACGATGCTCTACCGCGGCCAGCGTGCCACCGAGCTGAACACCGACGACACCGCCCGCCAGCTTGAAGCGACTGCAAAGCTCGGCACACGCGTCATCAAGATCGGCAACAACATCACCGCCGCCAACACACAGTGGATCATCAACCGCGCACATCAGCAGGGCCTGGTCACTTACGGCGTCTTCATCTCAACGCCCTATCGCGTAGGTATTGATGCAGGCGTCGACGCTTTGCCCTTCCTCTCCCATTACGAAATTGGCTCCATCCCCGAAGAGCTTCAGCGCCCACTCGTGCAGGATTACGACGGCCCGGCCGCCGACACCGCCTTTGACTACGCCGAGCGCATTCCTCCCAACGACCGCCGACTCGTCGCCTACGCCAAACTCCTCGGCTCGCATCACGCCGTTCTCATGCCGGCCTTCAGCAACTACTATCTGGAACTCCCCGGCCATCGCAATCTCTGGCAGGAGCCTGCTGCACAACTTCTCGACGCCGCACACCTCTCCACTCCGCCCAACCCCCAGACCGGCGAATTGGACTACCCGCTCTCCCCCTGGACCCACCGCCTGCCGTCCATGGCGCAAAAATATCTCGAGGACAATCTCCGCAAAAAAGCTGAGGTCACTGCAAGCCACCTCTGGCGCATCAATGAAACCATCTTCCGCGCCGAACCCCATTACCTCACCGCCAGCGGCTCACCCATCGGCGGCACCATGCCTGGCATCAGCCTGCACACTGAAATGGAACTCCTCGTCCGCCTCGGCCTCTCTCCGCGCGAGTCCCTCGCCGCCGCAACAAACAATTACTCACTCGCTTTCAGTTGGAACGAGCTCGGCGCAATCCTCCCCGGCCGACGCGCTGACATCCTCATCCTCGACGCCGACCCCACAGAAAACATCTGGAACGCGCGCCGCTTCTCAACCCTCATTCTCGACGGCAACGTCATCGAACGCGAATCACTCCTGAAACTCAAACACTAGATAGATATTCTGATTCAAAGTAAAAAATGCCGAAGCAGTTAGGATTTCTCTCCTCCCTGCTTCGGCTTGTTTCAATTACGTTACTTAGTTGGGCAATAGCACCGAGTCGATCACATGGACAACGCCATTGCTCGACTTCAGGTCCACAGCTGTCACAGTGGCTGTGCCGCCCTTTTCATCGGTAAGCAGTACCTTGCCGCCCTGCACCGTTGCAGTGATGGTTCCACCCTGCACCGTCTTCAGCTCGGCCTTGCCACCGCTCTTCTTGATCAGCGCCACAAGCTCCTTAGAGCTCACGTTGCCGGCCAACACATGATAGGTCAGCACTTTCACCAACTGGTCCTTGTTCTCTGGTTTCAACAGCGTATCCACCGTGCCTGCTGGCAGCTTGCTGAAGGCAGAGTTGACCGGAGCGAAGACCGTGAACGGCCCCGGACCGCTCAGTGTTTCCACCAATCCCGCAGCTTTCACTGCGGCTACAAGGGTTGTATGGTCGGGCGAGCTGACTGCGGTCGCCACAACCGTGTTTTGTGCATTGGCGATGCCGGCAAAGGCGGCCAAAAGCGGCACTACCACGAACATTGCTATCTTTCCAGTGCGAAACATGCGTAAATAACCTCCTGGTTTTTTACTACTGCTCATTGGATGCGCTGCCTTCAACTACGCACGCTCCGCAAAATGAACCGTTCCAGCCCGGTCAACAAATAACCGGGTAATTTTTCCTGGCTCTGCATCAAACCAATTTACGTACCAAAACTGAAGGGAATCGGCTCCGCAGACCTTTCAGCCGAGCGCCAACCTTCAAAATCAATTAATCTTGTATGAGGGATGTTGAAAGGACAAATGACAGCAAAGAGGGCAGGCAAACGCGGTTCACTGCACCACCACATGGGGCTTCTCTTCATCGCTGGCTATGCCTTCCTCAAGTCGTTGCTCTTCATCGTCGTCGGCATTGGCGCCATTCACTTCCTGCATAAAGACATCGGCGACCAGCTTCTGGAGTGGGTCCATGAGCTCCGCGTCGACCCCACATCTCATCTCATCAACACCCTCGTTGAGCACGCCTCCTCCATCTCCCACACCCAGCTGCGCGACTTCTCCATCGTCGTCTTCATTTACGCCGGACTCAACCTGCTTGAAGCCATCGGCCTCTATCTCGAAAAGGTCTGGGCAGAGTACCTCACCCTCATCATCACCGGTTCCTTCCTGCCCCTCGAACTCTATGAGCTTGTCCACAGGCAGACCATCTTCCGCGCCACCCTCCTCGTCGTCAATCTCATAGTCTTTATTTATCTCTTCGCCATCATCGTCGCCCGCAACCGCCACAGATAGATAGATTCAGCCTGACAAACTTTCGGGCACTCTGCCACTGCCCTTTGTGGCATAATGTCCGTAGAGGTTCCGTATGGCCACAAACCCCAGGGTCTACTCCTTCATCGGCATCAAGCCCATCTCTGAGCTCGAACTCGTTCATCTGACCGAAAAAGGCCTGCCTCTCACGGCCATCGATCGACTGCGCAAGCAAGGCCTCACCTTCACTGAGATCTCCGACGTCGTCATCTCTCCCCGCACATTGAAGCATCGCAAGGCGCGTAAGGAATCGCTCTCCAATGTCGAGACTGAGCGCGTGGTCCGTGTTGCCCGCGTCCTCGAACTCGCCGGGCAGGTCTTCGGCTCCGCCGACAAAGCCATGCTCTGGATGCGAACCGCCGATGACCGCTTGAAAGGCCGCTCACCCATGCAGATGCTCCTCAACGAGCCCGGCGGAAGATTGGTTGAATCCCTGCTCTGGCAAATTGATGAAGGCGTCTACGCTTGACCTCGCTCTGGCGTATCAGTAATCACAGCGACTTGGTCGGTCTTGGTGGCGAACGGGCCGATGGGCGCTGGCATACCGCCGCTCCCGGCAAACGTATCGTCTACCTCTCTGAACATCCGGCCGTCGCTCTCATCGAATCCCTCGCCAACTTAAAAGGCAACCCGGCCCTCATCCCTGATAAATATCAGTTGCTACAAATTGAAGTTCCTGCCGAACTCTATCGAAAAGTAAAACCACTCCTCGATGACAAAGGCCGCGCACTCACTCAGACTCAATCGCAACAGGCCGGCGACCAGTGGCTCCGCAGCAAAACCTCGGCCCTGGTCGCTGTCCCCTCTGCCCCTTCGCCTCACTCAACCAACATCCTGCTCAACCCGCTCCATCCCGACGCCGCTAAACTGCACATCACTGGCTCTGAACGCCTCCAATACGACAAGCGCCTCTTCCACCGCCCTAAGCCCTAAGCCACTCATCTTCGCCTTTCATTCCCCTATACACCAGAACACCTCTCCGTGCACGCGAACTTCGCTACCTGGGAACCAAACTAAGCAACAGTCTCTAAATATTGTGGTATTGTCTGGTTTTTCTACCTATATCTTGTGGTTCTACCCAGTATCCCCGCCGCCCCAACGCCCAGATC
>CAIMNN010000401.1 GCA_903842845.1 uncultured Acidobacteriaceae bacterium
GCGCCACTCATCGCCGACGGAAAAGTCGAAGGCGTCCGCCTCGTTGACCAGGGCGTTGACCGCAACGGCGCAGCCGAAGCCGGCTTCATGCCAGGCATGGATGTCCGCGCGCTCCTGACCGTCGTCGGTGACGGCCCAGTCGGTGCGGTCTCGCAAAAAATTGATGAGCAACTGGGCATGCCCGCCGACCACTCTCATCGCGAGTGGGCGCTCGGTATGAAGATGGTCATCGAACTCCCTGAAGATTCCACGCTCAAGCCCGGAACCGTCTGGCACAGCTTTGGATTTCCAGAGCCGGAGATCTTCGGTTTTCTCTACGTCCATCCGGACCGGCTGGTCTCGGTCGGCATCTTTGTCCCATCCTTCCTCAGCGACTCATCGCGCACCGCATACCGATATTTGCAGCACTACATCCAGCATCCCCGGTTGTGGCGTTATCTGAAAGATGGCAAGTTGCGCTCGTGGGGCGCGAAGTCGCTCGAAGAGTCAGGCAAACACGGTGAGCCATTTCTCAGCGGCGATGGCTATGCACGCATCGGTGAGAACTCCGGCAGCACCAACATGCTCACCGGCTCAGGCGTCGACGAAGCGTGGACCACGGGAACGCAACTCGCCGAAGCCGTGCTCGAACTCCTTCGCGCAGGCAAGCCCTTCAGCAGCGAGAATCTCGTCGCCACTTATGAAACCCGCCGTCGCGCAAGCTGGGTGGAGCGTGGCGCGCGCGAAGCGGAAAATGCGCGCAATGGTTTCAACAATGGAATCGTCCGCGGCATGATGGGCATGGCGCTCGCTGGTCTTACCGGCGGAAAAATTTCTCTTGGCGGCAAGCCTCATCCACCCAAGCGCAAAGAGTCTAAAAAGGTTTCACCAGAAAAATTCGCCGAACTTTCCGAAGCCGCAGCAGCCGGCGGCCGTCAACTGCACGATGCGTTGCTCTCCGCGCGCGGCTGGCCTGAAATTCAACTCGACGGTCGTCTGCTGGTCACGCAACAAGACGCGCTCCTGATGGGCGGCAAAGTGCAGGCCATGCCCGGTTTCGCCGACCATGTTCTCTTCCGCAACCCCACTTTATGCACCACCTGCGGCGAAAAAACCTGCATCTCCATGTGCTCCGGCCAGGCCATTACCGACGGACCCAACGGCGTGCCCGCCTTCGAACGTGAAAAATGTCTCCACTGCGGCGCGTGTTTGTGGAACTGCCATCAATCGCCCGATGGCGTTCACTCCAACGTCGAGTTCCGCGCCGGAGCAGGTGGTCTGCACTCGGCTGAAAATTAATCAGCTCAGTTTGTAAACTCCTTCACCAAGGAAAGAAAAATGGGAAACCCACTTCACATCGTCGTTTGCGCCGGCATCGTTCCTGATCCGCTGCAAACACTTGAACCTGTCAGCACCGCGGCAGGTCCCGGCCTCAAGAACGAAATGGTTTTGCCCGCCGTCCTCGACCCCTGGGCCGCCTGCGCGCTCTATGAAGCTGCCGAACTCGCAGCGAAAAATCCTGGCAGCAAACTCTGGCTCGTCGCCCTCGGCCCCAAAGCCAAACTGCAACAGGTGATGATGACCGTCGCGCAGAAGGTCGCATTCGAGCTCGTCCCCATCGACGGCCCCATCGGCGGATTTCCTGACGCACACGCAACCGCCGCCGCACTCGAAGAAACCATCGCCGCAATCCCCGGCCTCGACAAAACAAAACTTCTCCTCTTCGGCGGTTGGGAGTCGGCAACACGTGGCGCGGGCGTTACGTTGCAACTCATCGGCGAACGCCTCGGCATAACCGACCAGTTTCAGGGTGTCGACCAGATCGCGCTGCGCGATGACGGCAGCTTTGAAGTTCTCGAACGCGTCGAAGGTGGCAAGCATCAAGTCTCTGTCTGCGCTGGCACGCCGGCCGTTCTCGGCTGGGCTACCGGCAACCTTGCCGAGCCGCGCAACAATCCGCTGGTCGGCATGGCAAACATGCGCACCATCATGCCCGCGCTGCAAAAAGCAAAAACCGCAACTCTCGCCGCCAACGGCCTCGAATATATTTCTGTCGCACTGCCCACGCAGCAGCGCACAACCCGCGTCGTCAAAGACATGACGCCGGATGAGATCGCCGCCGAACTGGCCGCGTGGATCGGAGCGGAATAATGGATACCATTCTCGTACTCACGCACCCCGCCGACGCAGGCTCCCCTCTAAGCAAAGCATCGCTCGAAGCCATCACCGCCGGCGTCAAACTCGCCGCCAGCCTCAAAGCCTCGCTCGTCATCGGCGTTATCGCCGCAGATGCTAACGTCGCAGCATCGACGCCCGTTCCTTCCGGCGCGCGTTTACTTTCCGTTACCGGTGATGCATTCGCACAGCCACGTTACGCAAGTGACGCCGCCGCAGCCGAAGCGCTCTGCCGCACATCAGCCGCGACAATCGTGCTCGCTCCATCCGGCTCGCGATTCTCGCGCGTTCTCGCCGGCGTTGCATATCGCCTTGGCGGCTACATCGACACGCACATCACCAGCGTCAGTAGCAAAGACGGCGTGAAGATCGAAGCCGGCCGCTGGTTCTATCGTCAGCGCATCGAATCAATCATCTCGCGCAGCTCACGCCCCTGGTTCCTTCTGCTTGAAGCCGGAACCTGCGCACCATTTGCATCAGCGTCAGGCGCAACACCAGCTGAAGAAATCAAAGTCGAACTCCCTGCGCAGCGCACCACAGTCACCGGAGTGCGCGCACCCGCCCAGGATGCCGAAACTATCCGTCCCGATGCACGCCTGCTTTTCGTCGCCGGCGCAGGCTGGACAAAAAAACAAGCCGACGGTCAAACACACACACCCGAAGCCGCCGAACTTATACTCGGCTTCCTGCGCGCAACCAAAGCATCGCTCGGCAGCAGCAAGTCGCTCGTCGACCAGCACAGCGAAGGCGAATCTGTTTTGCCCTTCCTCACCCACCTCAACCAGATCGGCCAAACCGGCGCAACGCCGCGTCATCCGAAGGGGCTCTCCTCCTGCTGCCACGGTGAAGAGCCGCACGTCGTCGGCTGGCGCTTCATCAGCGAACGCCGCGCCATCAGCCTCGACCCCAACTGCGGCTGGTCACGCGGCAAGGCCGATGTGGTCTACGTCGCCGATGCTTTTCAGGTGATGCCCAAACTGAATGCGCTGCTTAAATCAAAATGACCCAGTGCTCATTCCGATAATAAGTAATAACA
>CAIMNN010000402.1 GCA_903842845.1 uncultured Acidobacteriaceae bacterium
CATAATGACAATTGGTACTTGGTTCCCCACGATCACTTGGTTAAACAAGTTGATCTTCACACAAAATGGCTTATAACAGGTTCTTGGACTAAAAAAAATGGTGGCTATTCATCTACCAGCATCAATCCAAATTTACTCGCCAGCATCTCAGGAAGCAAACTCGATAATAGAATCTCCAAACCCCTTCTGTGATGATTAATTAATGAGCCCCAAAATTGAACACAACGAAAGGCGTGCTCAATTTTCATTACCATGCGTTTGCCGTGTGTTTGCCGGGCGCGATAGACTGAGTTGGCCGCTGATAGAAATTCTCACAATCGAAGCGCGGCGGCGGTTAAAAAAACGACATGAAAATCCACGAGTATCAGGCGAAGCAGATCCTGGCCAAGTATGGTGTGGCCGTGCCCAAGGGCGAGATGGCCACCACCTACGAAGAGGCCTCAGCGGCAGCGACGAAGCTGCTGAAAGACGGCGCGAGCGGCGTGGTGGTGAAGGCGCAGATCCACGCAGGCGGGCGCGGCAAGGGCGGCGGCGTGAAGGTAGCGCGCTCGCTCGAAGAGGCCAACGAGTACATCAAAAAGATTCTCGGCATGCAGCTGGTGACGCACCAGACTGGGCCGGCGGGCCAGAAGGTGCAGCGGTTGCTGATCGAAGAGACGGCGGCGATCGACCGCGAGCTGTATCTCGGCATCGTGCTGGACCGCGCGACGGGCAAGCTGGTGTTTATGGCTTCGCAGGCCGGCGGCATGGAGATTGAAGAGGTCGCGGCGAAGACGCCTGAGGCGATCTTCAAAGAGACGATTAATCCGGCGGTTGGGTTTGGTTCGTGGCAAGCGAGGAAGCTCGCGTTTGCGCTGGGGCTGAAGCCGACGCAGATCAACGCGGCGGTTGCGTTTTTGCAGAGCCTGTACAAGGCGTTTATTGATACGGATGCTTCGCTGGTGGAGATCAATCCGTTCATCACGACGAAGGACGATAAACTTTTTGCACTCGACGCGAAGATAACCTTCGACGACAACGCGCTCTTCCGTCATGCGGACATTCGCGAGCTTCGCGATCTGGCAGAGGAAGACCCGCTCGAAGTTGAGGCTAGCAAGTACGCGCTCAATTACATCAAGCTTGACGGCACGATAGCCTGCATGGTGAACGGTGCTGGTTTGGCGATGGCGACGATGGACATCATCCAGTACGCAGGAGGAAGCCCGGCGAATTTTCTGGATGTCGGCGGCGGCGCAACGCAGGAGCAGATTGAGCATGCGTTTGAAATTCTGCTTTCAGATCCGAATGTGAAGGCGATCTTCATCAATATCTTCGGCGGCATTTTGCGCGTTGACCGGTTGGCAACTGGTGTTGTGGCCGCGGCTCGCAATCTCAACGTCAAGGTTCCTATCGTGCTGCGTTTGGAAGGAACCAATGTTGAAGAGGGACGCAAGATTCTTGCTGAGTCCGGGTTCAATTTCCAAGTGGGCGCAACGATGAAGGAAGCAGCGGATATGGTAGTGGCTGCTGCGAAAGTGGGGGCATAAGATGGCGGTACTTGTTGATAAAAACACACGCCTGATAGTTCAGGGATTGACCGGCAAGGAGGGCACCTTCCACGCGAAGGGCGCCGCAGAGTATGGCACGAATGTTGTGGGTGGAGTGACGCCGGGCAAGGGCGGCACGACGCACGAGGGCTGGCCGGTATTCAATACGGTTGCAGAAGCGCGCGAGAAGACGGGCGCGAACGCGACGGTGATCTTTGTGCCGCCGCCGTTTGCAGCCGATGCGATTCTCGAAGCGGAGGACGCGGGGATTGAACTGATCGTCGCCATCACCGAGGGGATTCCGACGCTGGACATGGTGAAGGTGTGGGCCGTGTTGAAGGATTCGAAGTCGCGGTTGATTGGGCCGAACTGCCCAGGTGTTATTTCGCCGGGGAAGGCGAAGATCGGGATCATGCCGGCGCGGATTCACCTCGAAGGAAATATCGGGATTGTTTCGCGCTCGGGTACGCTGACTTATGAGGCGGTGCATCAGCTGACGCAGCGCGGGATTGGGCAGTCGACGGCGATAGGCATTGGCGGCGACCCGATCATCGGGACCACGCACATTGATGCGCTGCGGTTGTTGAACGACGACCCGGAGACGGAAGCAATCATCATGATCGGCGAGATAGGCGGGTCGGCCGAGGAAGCAGCGGCGGAGTTTGTGAAGCAGCATGTGAAGAAGCCGGTGGTTGGTTTTATCGCCGGGCAGACCGCGCCGCCGGGACGCAGGATGGGCCATGCGGGCGCGATCATCAGCGGCGGGCAGGGAACGGCTGCCGACAAGATGAAGGCGATGACCGAGGCTGGGATTCATGTGGTGGTTTCACCGGCGGAGATTGGCGCAACGCTGGCACGGGTGATTGGGAAGGCGTAAATCGCAACGAAATAGTGCAGAAAAGCCCACCGATGTTGGTGGGCTTTTCTGTTGCTGGTATGGATATTGAGAAATGACAAATTTAAAGTGGAACTTTAAATTTGTCATTTGCGAAAAAATGATTGTCAGGATTTTGAGCGGTTGATCTCCTGTGCGAAATCGTCGATGGAGAGGGCGTCAACCCCGGGCGCCAGGGCGCGCATTGGAGTTTGTGTTCGCGCTTTGAGGTGGACGATAATGCGACGCTCAGTGCGAGTTTTGGAGGCAGTGCCGAGTGAGAGAAGCGGCGCAGCCATTGAGGGCTGAACGGTCTTGGAGCATTTTGCCTCGACCAGCCAGAAGCGCGCACTGGAGCGGGGTACGAGGAAGTCAACTTCGAGGCCTTGGCGGTCGCGGAAGAAATACAGTTCCTTGCGGCGGCCACGGTTGATCTGGCTTTTGAGAATCTCCATGGCGACGAAGCCTTCGAAGATGGGTCCGTAGAAGGGGGAGCGCTCGAGCTCAGCCTGGGTTTGAATTCCGAGAAGGTGGCAGACAAGTCCAGAGTCGGTCCAGTAGACCTTGGGCGTTTTGACGAGACGCTTGCCAAAGTTTTCAAAGTAAGGCTGGAGCAGCATGACTTGGCCGGTGATCTCGAGAATGCGGATCCACTCGGAGATGGTGGGGACTGAGACGCCGAGCGGTGCTGCCAGGTCAGAGCGGTTGAGCATCTGGCCGTGGCGACTGGCGAGCAGAGAGAGAAATCGGCGGAATGTGGGGAGGTCGCGCACGCTAGTGATAATGCGAACGTCGCGCTCCAGGTAGGTTTGGAGATACGAGGCGTACCAAAGTTCGCGTGTGCGAGGGCGCAGGAGAACCTCGGGGAACCCGCCAAGCAGTGGTTCGACCCTTGAGTATTCGTAGAGGCTGAAGGGCAAGAGTTGAAGAATAGCGGCGCGGCCAGCCATGGATTCCGTGACGCCCTGCATGAGCGGGGCCTCCTGCGAGCCGGTGAACAGCCACTGCCCCATTTTGCGCGGTTTTGCGTCGATGAGGGTGCGGACGTAATTGAGAAGCAGAGGAGTGTTCTGAATTTCATCGAAGATGACGGGTGGGCGAAGACTTTCGAGGAAGGCGCGCGGGTCAGTGGAGACGCGGTTTTGGATGTCTGGATCTTCGAGGAGAACGTATTGAGCCTTGGGCATAGCGGCGCGCAGAAGCGTGGTTTTGCCCGAGCGCCGCGGCCCGGTGACAACGACTGCGGGGAAGTCGCGCAGGGCGGCATGGAGCGCGGGTACGATCTGGCGGGGGATTGTGACCATATGACAATTTTAAAGTAGAACTTTAAAATTGTCACGTAAGATTAGTTGAGAAATAGCGTCCGTGAACCATTACGGGCAGCTTAAGGGAAAAGTAAAAAGGGAGATGACAAAGAGTCATCTCCCTTTTAAATAGCTGTTGAACCGCTACCAAACGCGGCAGGGTTTGGGATTGACGACGGCCGAGGGCTTGGTGCACTTGAAGCTCTTGGCGAACTCGGGCAGGTCGGCGAGGACGGCGTTGGTGCGGTACTCGTCGGGTGAGTGCGGGTCTGTCTGCGCCTGCGTGCGGAGTTGCTCGGGACGGGTCTGCGTGCACCATTGCTGCGCGTAGGCGATCCAGAAGCGCTGGTCGGGTGTGTAGCCGTCCATCGTCGAGTTCATGTCAATGTGCTGGTCGTGCGCGATGTCGAGCCAGGCAATCCACGCCAGCCAGAGGCCGCCGAGGTCGGCAAGGTTTTCACCGAGCGTGAGCTTGCCGTTGAGGTGAACGCCGGGGACTGCTTCGATGGCGTCATATTGTTTGACGAGGCAGTCGGTGCGGTCGTTGAACTTTGCTTCATCTTCCTTGGTCCACCAGTCTTTCAGGTTGCCCGCGCCGTCAAATTGATGGCCTTCGTCGTCGAAGCCGTGGGTGAGCTCGTGACCGACGGTCGAGCCCATGTCGCCGTAGTTGGCGGCGTCATCCTCAAGCGCGCTGAAGAACGGCGGCTGGAAGTAACCGGCGGGGAAGTTGACGTTGTTCTGCTGCGGCTCGTAGTAGGCGTTGACGGTGGGCGGCGACATGTACCACTCGAGCTTGTCGACGGGCTTGCCGATCTTGGCCATGTCGCGCGCGAAGTTGAACTCTCGTACGCGGAGCTGGTTTCCGAGCGCGTCTCCACGGACGATGGTGAGCTTGGAGTAGTCGCGCCACTTGTCGGGATAGCCAATCTTATTGAGCACGGCGTGGAGCTTGATGCGCGCCTGTGCCTTGGTTTCGGGGCTCATCCAGTCGAGCGTGTCGAGGTCCTTGTCCATTGCCTTTTCGATTGCGATGGTCATGTCGAGCGCGCGCTGCTTGGTCTCAGGCGGGAAGTACTTGGCGACGTAGACCTGGCCGAGGGCTTCGCCAATCTCGTGGTCGACGCGCCCGGTGCAGAGCTTCCAGCGGTCTTGTTGTGCTTGTGCTCCGTGAAGAATGTGCGAGTAGAAGTTCCAGTTCTCCTGTTGGACGGCCTCGGGTGTACTGGTGCCGGCGTAGGCGTGGAGCAACTGCCAGCGGAGATAGATCTTGATTTCGGCGAGCTTGGTGTCGGCGACGAGGGTGTTGAACTCGGCAAGGAACTTGGGCTGCGAGTTGTTGAGCTTGCCGGAGGTCGGCGCGCCTGCGGCGGCGAGGTAAGTGGCAAGCGAGAAGTGCGTGAGCTCAGTTGAGAGCTTTGCCACGTCGGAGGGGTGGTTGAGGTTCTGCGGGTCGCGCTCTTCGGTAATTGTGAGCGAGGCTTTCGCGAGGCGGGTTTCGAGGGCAAGGATAAGGTCCGCGTCCCTCTTGGCGTCGGCGGCAGATTCTCCGGCGAAGGCGAGCATCTTCTGAATGTGGTCGAGATACTTCTGTCGGATCTCGGCGCTCTTGGCGTCGGTGCGGAAATAGAAGTCGCGCTCAGGGAGGCCGAGGCCGGAGGCACCGAAGGCGAGGATGACGTCGTTGGCGCTGGCGAAGTCCTGGTCGGCGCTGAGGCTGAAGAAGGCGCGCACGCCGATGGCGTGCAGATGGCCGAGGAGTGCGGGGAGTTCGTTGGTGGATTTGAGCGCGGCGATGCGGTCAAGCTCAGGCTGCAACGTGGTGAAGCCGACTTTGTTGAGCGTAGCCGTGTCCATACAGCTTGCGTATTCGTCGCCGACCTTTTGCTCATTGAGCGTGCGAGTGGCGGCGGGTTGCGCGGAGACTTCGAGAATCTCACGCAGATGCTTCTGGTTGAGCTCGTGCAGCTCAGTGAAGCGACCGTAGCTGGCCTGGTCGGCGGGCAGAGGGTTCTTTTTAAACCAGCCGTTGCAACTGAATTTATAGAAGTTGTCGCAGGGGTCGACGGTCTTGTCGATGAGCGTGGGGTCGAAGACGCGGAGTTCAGGCGCAGGCTTGTCTGCTGGTGCGGACTGGGCGTGGAGCGCGCAGGAAAGCGTGAATCCGGCCAGGGCCGCGAGAACTATAGAGAGCGTGGTGAAAAAGCGGGCTTTGCACATGGGGAAAACTTTAGCAGATACGGTGAGAGTTGGGAATGACGGCTGGCACGGGCTTTAGGCCACAGACATTTACAATGAATAGTGGAGCGGGAAATGCCCGCGAGGAGCTAACAAGAGTGTCAGAACGTACATTTGCAATCGTCAAGCCGGATGCGTTCCGGAAAGGCTTTACCGGCGCAATCATCGGCGAGATAGCCAAGGCAGGATTCACCGTAGTCGCAATCAAGAAGGCGTCGATATCGAAGGCGCAGGCGGCGGGATTTTACGCCGTGCACAAGGAGCGGCCGTTCTTTGATTCACTTACGAGCTTCATGAGCTCGGGGCCGATGGTAATGATGGTGCTGGAGAAGGACAACGCAATCGCCGATTGGCGCAAGCTGATGGGCGCAACCAATCCGGCCAACGCCGAGGAAGGGACGCTGCGCAAGAAGTTTGCCGGTTCCATTGAAGAGAATGCAGTGCATGGCTCGGATGCGCCGGAAACGGCTGCATTTGAGATCGGCTACTGGTTCGCTGGTTATGAGTTGATTTAGTTTCGGTATAGGGAAAAGGCCGCCTTCGGGCGGCCTTTTTTATTTGAGCAGTGTGGAGGGCGTTGCCGGCTTGTCGTCCTTCTCTTTGGGGCCGAGGTGGAGCTGAACGCCGAGGTAGGCAATCCAGTCGGGCTCGCTGTTGTTCTTGTTGGCGCTGTGGATGCTGCGTCCGGCCATGAAGAGCAGGCGCATGAAGTCGTGCTTGTCGAGTGATTGACGGCCGCCGATATCGACGGTGACCTGGCGCTGGCGGGGATTGTTGTCAATCCTGTTGATGTCCTTGACATCGTATATCTCGCCGTAGAGCTCAAAGTTCTCATTGAACTGGTGGCCGGCGATGAGGCCGCGAGTCCAACGGCTAGGGACATGGCGGTTGCCGAACCAGTGGCCGTACTCGCCGTTGAGGCCGATGGGGCCGATTTTGGCGACGAGCTCGATGGGCAGATAGTATTGCGGGCCGGTCTCGACTACGCCGCGGCGGACGGAACTGGTCGGGTTGTTGATAAGAGCCTGCGGGTAGGTGCCGATGGCGAAATCGACAGAGTCGTCGGATTTAGGCTCGCCGGGCTTGTGATGCTCGTAGGGGCGGAATTTGACGCCGACGAGCGTATCACCGAGGCCTGCGCGGGTGGTGTTGTTGGAGTCGGTGGCCGCGGCGATGGGAATCTCGAACTTAAGCTGAGTGCGGCTGCCCAAACCGTAGTTAATGTCAAAGTTGGGAACGTTGTATGAGGCCGCGCCGGGGTTGTGGGTAGCCATTCCGGCAATGTTGACCTCAAAATGGCGGTTGGGAACGGTGAAGGGGTCGTCGGTGATGAACGGCGGGCCACCCTGGGCCAAAGCAGGCAGGGCGCTGGCGCAGAAGAGCGCCAGAAACAGGCAGCTAAGAAAATAAGAAGACTTTTTGAGTAAAGACAAACGCAATCCCCTAGGCTCAACTGTTTACTATCTTATTGGATAGACGTGGAACGTATTGTTAACGGGTACAGGAGAGTGTGATGGAACGGACAAAGATTGCAGGAGTGGAAGTTTCGCGGGTTGGATTGGGAACGTGGGCGATCGGCGGCTCTGAGTGGGGCGCGGTTCCGGAAACGGACGCGGTGCGGACGATTCTGGCTGCGGTGGAGATGGGGATAAACCTGATCGACACGGCGCCGATCTATGGCAAAGGCAGGGCCGAGGAGCTTTTGGGCAGGGCCATCCGCGAGCACGGGCGGCGGGACGATTTTTATGTGGCGACGAAGTGCGGGTTGAACTGGAGCGACGGCCGGGTGGTTTCGGATTCACGGACCAAGAGATTGGAAATTGAGCTTGAGGATAGTTTGCGGCGGTTGGGAATCGATACGATCGACCTGCTTCAGATCCACTGGCCGGACACTCAGACGCCGGTTGCGGAGACGGCGGCGGTGCTGGCCGGGTTTTTGCAGTCGGGCAAAGTGAAGGCGCTGGGGGTGAGCAATTTCAACGTGGCGCAGATGCAGGAGTTTGAAGCGATAGCGCCGCTTGCGTCGGACCAGCCGCCGTTCAACATGTTTGAGCGGGAGATAGAAACGAGCGATGAGCCGGTGCTGCCGTGGTGCGCGGCGAACGGCATCGCGGTGCTGACCTACAGTTCCTTATGCAGGAGCATGCTGGGCGGACGGTTGGAGGCTGGCATGAAGTTTGAGGAAGGCGATGTGCGCCGGGTCGACCCGAAGTTTCAGGAGCCGCGGTTCAGCCAGTATTTGAAGGCTGTTGAGCGGATAGGCGCGCTGGCGAAAGAACGCTTCGGCAAGACAGTTCTGGAGTTTGCCGGGCGCTGGGTTCTAGATCGCAACGGTGTGAGCGTTGCGCTATGGGGCGCACGAAAGCCAGAGCAGTTAATCGACACAAAAGGCGTAATGGGTTGGCGGATTGATGCCGATACGATGGTTGAGGTTGACGGCATCATTGCGGAGTGTGTGACGGATCCTGTGGGACCGGAGTATCTGACGCCGGGAGTGAGGCAAGCGTAAGACAAGCTGTAAGACGGCGTAAGACAATCCGTAAGACTCAGTAAGACAATGTAAGACAGCGTTAGACAAAGAGAAAGGACAGGCCGAAGCCTGTCCTTTTTGCGTTGCCAGTAAGAATATTTAGCGCTGGGCCTTGAACTTGTACATCATGCCGACGGAGATAGTGAAATTGAAGTTGTTGAAGCTGCCAATCGGCACCTTGTTCGGGTAGCTCGAATTTGTGCTGGAGACGGTGCTGTAGTGGGTCCAGAGCGCGTCAGGCGAAATGCGGAAGACCCAACGCGGAGAGCGGTTGAGGTCGATATGTCCGCCGAAGATACCAGCAGGCGAGATGCCGTTGGCATAGAAGCCGAGGTTGCTGGTTGGGATGCCGCGCAGGTCCTGGTCGAATTTGCCGTAGGCTCCGCCGAAGAGGGCGTGTGCGATGAAAGCGCCGTGCTTGTTGTGTGGACCAAGCCACTCGGGGCCGGCGGCAAAGACTGCCTGGCTTACGACTGGACCGTTGATATGGTACGCATTGACGGGTGCGCCGGCAGTGCCATAGTAATAGCGCGCGTCGCCTTCAATACCGAGGTTCCGCGTCAGCCAGAATGAGCCAGCTGCATCAAGGCCGCCGATGTTGGAACCATTGACGAGGTTCGGGCCGGGCATGAAGCGTGCGTATGCCGCTCCGAGAGAGACGTCATAGCGGTTGTCATACCGTACGCCAGCAAGCGGGTCGGTGGAGATGTATTTGCCGGTGGTGGGCGTCTGGCTCTGATCGCCGTTCTGCGCCAGGGCGATGGTGGCCGGGGCGACGAGGGAGGTCAAAAGCAGGGTGGAGGCAGTAAGGAACTTATGAAATTGCATCTACTGAAGATTACAGGAGCCCACCCAATGCGGACAATGGCGGAGGAGGAAGAATTAACGGCCGCGCCAGAGGCCAGCGCGGCAGGGATGATTACATTGCTGTGAATAGAGCTACTTGCAGCTTTCAGCCCAGCGGGACCAGAGGAGATAGTGCAGGGTCTTGAAGACCTCGACGGGCGGAGCGCCTGATTCCAAGGCCGAGGCTCCGGGCGTGAGCGGAGGGGCGGCGTGGGTGCGCCATTCGATGGGCAGAGCATTAAAGATGAGCCCGGCGCGGGGCAGATGACTTTGGTTGGAGATGACCTCGGCGGAGCGCCAGCCGTGGTCGCGCATGATGTGGGTGGAGTAGCAGGCGTTCTGCATGGTGTCGCGGGCATTGGGTTCGAGCAGGATGGCTGACGCGGGGATGCCCTGGGATTGGGCGATCCTGGCCATTACTTCAGCTTCAATAAAATTGTTGTGCGCTGCTCCGCCGGTGAGGATGAGGCGTGGAGCGACGCCGCGCTGATATTCCTGGACGGCTTCAGTGACGCGGCTGAGCTGTGTGGGTGTGGGGTTGCCGTCGTCGTCGGCGGGGGTGCCGAGTACGATGATGGCGTCAAAGCGCGTGGCGGTGGTGTTTGCTTTGGGTGCAAACTGACGGGCGAACACAGCCCACAACAAAAGAAGGAGCGGGACGGCGAGTAGAAGCAGAAGAACACGCAGCCGGGCAAATGAGGACCATTGCTTCTGATTGCCGCGTGCGCGGGTGATGGTCATCGTCCTGCCTCCATCACCCAATTTACACGATTCACAAGTTCAATTCACGGTTTCAAAGAGCTGCTGGACCACACTAGTGCTGCCGGTAAACTGCGAGTGCTGAAGCTGTGGAACGCGCTCGGGTTTGAGGCAGGCGAGAAAGGTGCTCGCGATCAGCTTGAGGTCGGACCAGAATGTGGCGCGGCCCATGTAATCGGCGTCGAGCTGCGCTTTGACGGGCTGGATGTACTGCGCGTAGAAGGAATCGAGATTGGCGCGGCTGACGTGACGGAGCATCTCTTCCTCGTTGCGGAAGTAAAGCGTGGCGGCGCCTGTGATTCCGGGCCGATAAGGCATGTTGTGGAGCTGCTCGTACTGGGGGAGTTTGGGGCGTGGGCCGACGAGGCTCATTTCGCCGAGCAGAACGTTGATGAACTGCGGCAGCTCATCGAGCTTGAGCTTACGCAGCCACTTGCCGAGAGCGGTGATGCGCGTGTCGCCATCGCGGGTGAGCCCGGGCCCTTTAACGCCGGATGCAGGCACGCTCATGCTGCGGAATTTGTAAATGAAGAACAGCCGGCCGCCGCGGCCCATGCGCCGCTGTGTGAAGAGCGCCGGCCCTGGCGACGTCAGGCGCACCAGCAGCGCGATGAAGAGCATGGGAAGTGCAAAGACAGTGAGTGCAGTGAGCGCGACGGTGAGGTCAAGCAGACGCCGCGACAGTGATAGAGCCCATGGGCTGACGGTGAGCACTGCGGAGCCAGTAAGGATGGATGGGTTCAGACCTTTATTTGATTTACGAGTTGCACTACTGTTGAGCGGTAACCAAAGTGCAGTGGGAACAGGGATGGGATGAATGGATGGGATAGGCGTTGTGTCCACAATCAGATCCTCATTTGAATTTTGGTGGTGCGTTAATTGGAAATAGATGAAGTTCGGGGGCTGCTCATGTTGCGGCAGCAGTACATCATGAAAATCTCATCGACAAAACAACGCAGAACAGGAGTGAACAAAAATGCAACAGTGGGCCAGCTAGGGATATCTTCGGTGCATTGAAGGGGGAGTTGGAAAGATAGGTGAGCGGAATATTAGAGTGAACGCAGAAGTGGAATGAGCAGTGGTTAAATGTGCAGGAACGGGAAGGGATGAATGAAGAAGTATTCATCCCCACACGCGGTGTGACCTATTTAAGTGCGTTGACGACGGCTGCGCTGAGAGAAAACTCAGACATGAGTTGCACCCAAGGCATGATCTGGTTCATCACGGACGGACGCCAGAGTTTTTCAGGGACGACGATCGTGTCGCCGGGATTCATATGCTGTGTGTTGAACCTTGAGGCAAAGATCGATTGTGCCGATTCACTGCGGGTGACCGAGCCATCAGCACGAAGGATGAAGATGCGCGACTTGTCGGCTTCGCGGGTGGGGCCACCAGCCGCGCGCAGATAATCCTCAGCACGTTCGTGTTGTTGGTATAGGAAGGCGTTTGGATTCATGACAGCACCGATCACCTGCACAGTCGAGGGGCGCGCGGGTACGACAAGACGGTCGCCGTCTTCAAGCGCAAGGTCGGGCAGGGCATCCACGCCGGAGCTTTGCGCGTGCAGATCGAGAACGATGCGCCCAGTGGCTTTCAATCGATGCAAGCGGTCGAGCATATCCCGGTTGAGAACTGCTGCTTCCGCGGTTTGTGCACTGGGTTGCGCGACAGTACCGAAGACGCTGCGCTGCATCTGCTGTTCAAGGCGGTTGGTGTATTCATCAAGCCGCTGCTGTTCCAAATCGCGCGTAGAGCGGCGAGTGAACTCGGAGCCGTAAAGATAGGCGTCCGTCGTCAGTCCGCCTGCGCGCGCAACAAGCGAACGAAGTGACTCACCCGGTGCCACGCTGTAGATGCCGGCGTGTTGGAACTCGCCTTCGAGGCGCACGTAGCGCGTCTTCTGTGCAGCAGGCAGGGCAATATCATCCTGCGTGAAGAAAGTGATGACATCACCGGGCTCGAGTTCGAGGTCCTGAGTGCTCTCGTGTTGCAGCACTAGTCGCCCGGGGTCGAAGGGCATGAGGTAGGTGCGCATCGTGGTTGCATCAAGGCGCTCAATGACCGCATAGCTCCAGTTGGTTTGCGCCAAAGGCAGCTGCAGAGTAACCTCTGCCGGCTTCTGCTGAGAGACTGCGGGTACTTTGCTCTGCGCCTGAAGGTTTTGAATATCGCCGAGAAATTCCGGCGCAGGCAATCCGAGTTGTGTGCGGTGCCACCAGTAATTGCGCGTTTCAAGCGCTTCCCGCTCGGGCATCAGCTCACTCAGATGCATTCCCTTGTGCCAGCGATAATGGCCGGGCGATGCTACCGAGCCGCGCAGTGTAACCATCTCGGAGTATTTGGAAGGAATTGGATCGAGGCGCAGTATATCGCCGTTGATGAGCGGGGTTGAGAGTCCTTGCTGGTCGAGTGCGATATGGAACGCGAGACGCGAACCGGTTGCATTGATTCGTTCGATTGCGATCTGCGAGTTCTGTGCGAGCGAGGTCGCTCCGCCGGAGATAGTCAGAAGTTCAGCAATACTTTCACCGCCGCGCAGTTCATAGATGGCTTCGGTCTTTACGCTGCCTAAGAGCGCGACTTCACCCCCGGCCGGAGGGATGTAGAGAACGTCACCGGAGTGAAGAACGGCATCGCCGGATTTGTCGCCCTTGTTGAGCAACACATAAAGATCGAGGTCGGTAATGAGCATGCCATCGCGCTTCAGTTCGAGATGGCGCAGCGAACCGGAGGACGAAGGCCCGCCGCTGAGGAAGATGGCATCGACGAGCGAGGTAAGGCCACTGACCGAGTACTGGCCGGGATGAGCAGCGTGTCCAGTGAGATAGATCTGAATGGTGTGAATCTCGCCGAGATCAACCGTGCACTCGAAATTGCGATAGACACGCGAGATGGAATCGATGATCTGTTGCTTTGCAGCAGCAAATGTGAGGCCTGCCACATGGACCGGGCCAACCTTGGGTAGAAATATTTCGCCCTCGCGGCTGACGCGCACGTCCGCGGCAATATTCACCTGGCCCCATGTATGTATGCGCAGTTCGTCATCGGCGCTGAGGACCAGATTCTCAGGCGCAGCGGCATGGTCGTTTGAAGCAAAGCGGTCAGGCCGGGTACGGAAGAGTTCAGTGCCGTAGCGGGGCAGCAGCACTCCAGCTGTTGACGCGACAAAGCGCTGGAACTCGGTTAGCTCTGATGGACCTTCCTGACGGTCTGAGGAAGTCGGCTTGGGATGCTTGTTGGGCGCCGCATCAGAATAGCTGCCTTGAGGAGGCTGGTATGAGTTGGAATTGCGTGAATCAGAGAGCCTGACTGATTGCGAATTGCAGTTTCTATCATTTTGATCGATGCAGGGGAGCAGCGAGAGAGTTGGAGTCATCCCCGGCCCGGCGCTCTCGGAGAGGTCGAGCGACTGAGGTGCTGCTGGCAGCTGCGCCTTAACCAAAGAGCAGGAAATGGCCAGCCAAGCAAACAAAGCTACGCGCAGTGTTGTGCGCAAGTAGAAGCAGGCAATCGAATTGAAATCTGAAAAAAATCTCATGTGCGCAAGTCCAGTTGAGTGCTGATAGTCGTGCTGCTGGGTAAGTTTTCTCATAATCGAACAAGAGTTTGAGAAGAAATTGAAGTGGTTCTTTACGTGCAGTTTCATCTTTGGCCTGATTCTGAGAAGTTTCCCATTTGGGTAAAGTGCAGTGAAGTATTCCATCGTTATTGGGTTTTATTTATGACGATTACGCATAATCTGAGCGCATGGCCGAAGCGCAAAAAATTGCATCACCCGTTTACTGCGCGCTGGCGATTCCTTCTTTGCGAGGTTGCGCTTGTGCAATCTGAACTTTTGAAAAATGAAGCGCTGCGTGCGGCCTTCCGGTTGGTGTTTCATCTATGGCGCACACGTCGCGTGCTCGTTCTGCGAACTGCGTTAATCGCTGCAGTGGCAGGCAGCGTCACTGCCTTGTTGCTGCCCAACATTTACACAGCGACTGTTGTGCTGATGCCGCCGCAGCAGGGAAGCTCAGTTGGGAATGCGCTGCTTGCACAATTGGGTAGCATGGCCAACCTGGCCGGTGCAGGCGGGTTGGGTGTTAAGAACCCGAATGACCTTCAAGTCTCGTTGCTTAAGAGCGAGACAGTAGAGAATGCAATAGCTGAGCGCTTCAAGCTGGGACAGCTTTATCACAGCCATGTGCTTTCAAGGGTGCGCAAGCGCTGGGAGCGGCACACGAAGATTGAAAACGGCGTGAAAGACGGTCTGTTGCGCATCTCAGTGGATGACCGCGACCCGCAGCGCGCGGTCACGCTGGTGAACGGTTGGGTGGAAGAGTACAAGCGGATGGTTTCTTCGCTGGCTGTGACCGAGGCGCAGCAGCGGCGATTTTTCTTTGAGCAGGAGATGAAGCAAGCGCATGATGCGCTCGGAGAAGCAGAAGACAAACTGAATGAGACTGAGCGGCGCACAGGCGTTATCCAGATAGATGGACAGGCGCACGCAATGATTGAGTCGGCCGCAGTGATGCGTGGTCAAATTGCTGCTAAAGAAGTTGAGATACGTGGACTGCGTGCTTTTGCAACGGAGCAGAACCCAGACCTTGTGCGCGCCGAAGAAGAGCTGCGCGGCCTGGAAGGTCAGCTGGCACAGATGGACGTGAACTCGCATGGCAGGCAGGGTGATTTGGTAGCGCCACGCGGGTCGATCACAGAGACAGGCATGGAGTATCTGCGTGCCATGCGCGAGGTGAAGTATCGCGAGACAGTGTACGAGCTTTTGCTTAAACAATATGAAGTTTCGCGCGTGGATGAGGCGCGTGAGGGAGCGCCGATTCAGATAGTGGACCCGGCGACAGTGCCGGACAGGCCAAGTTCGTTCTACCGGTGGTGGATATTTGCGGGAGCATTGCTGCTCGCACTACCGGTGGGAATGCTCGCGGCATTCTGTGTGGAGTTGTATTCCGCGATGCGCCGAAAATTGCAAGTCATGGACGGCGCGGTGGGGTTTTCCGCGGAGCATGCCGGGGTTACGCGATGAACCTGATAAGGGCTCTTGGACTTGACCGGGCCATCGCTTACACATTCCTTGCGCGCGCGATGGGGATCGTCGGCAGTGCGGGCACGGTGCTGCTGATCGCAAAACGCCTGTCGCCCGTCGAACAGGGTTTCTATTACACGCTGCTGAGCCTTGTCTCGTTGCAGCTGGTTTTCGAGCTTGGTTTTTCATTTGTTCTGCAACAAATGGCAGCGCACGAGTGTGTGCATTTAACACTGCATGAAAATGGACGCGTGAGCGGACTAGTCGAAGCACAGGCCAGGTTGGCTTCGATCTTGCAACTCACCGTGCGTTGGTATACAGCAGCAGCATTGTTGATGACCACTGTGCTGACGCCTGCGGGGTACTTCTTCTTTCATGCGAATGCGAGTAACTCAAGCGTGCATTGGCAGCTGCCCTGGTTGCTTTCTTCGTTGGCCTCTTCCATCGGTCTGTGGGCAACGCCGTTCTATTCCTTTCTGGAAGGATGCGGTGAAGTGCGTGCGATTGCCGCGATGCGATTTCGCCAATCGGTTGCGGCGGCGGCGATGGCTTGGGCGGCACTGTTGTTGCATCACGGACTCTACGCGCCAGCAATGGTGATTGTCGGGCAGACAACAGTGGGGATGTGGTTTGTGTTTTCTCACCGACAATTGTTGAAAGGGTTGTTGCGCTATTCAGTCGAAAATGGCGGCGTTCGATGGATGCGCGAGGTTTGGCCTTTTCAGTGGCGCATCGCTGTGAGTTGGCTCTGTACGTACTTTTCCGCGCAGGTCTTTATTCCCATCCTCTTTGCAGCGCGTGGAGCAGTAGAGGCCGGCCAGATGGGGATGAGTTTGAGCGTCATCGGCTACATGATCGTGCTCGCGCTTGCATGGAGCTCGACCAAGGCTACTCCCTTTGGTCAGATGATTGCTCGGCGTGAATTTGCTGCACTCGACAAGCTTTTTCGGCGGACGCTAGTGCAATCAATGATCGTATATCTCACGCTCGCTGCATCGGTGTTGGGAACTGTCGTGCTGCTTGGTGTTTATTTTCGCGGACTGGCTGACAGGATGTTGCCGCTTGAAGGCTTTTTCATACTGATTGCAGCAGCCGGCGCTAACACGGCAGTGCAAAATCTTGCAACGCTACTCAGGTCCTTCAAGCGCGAGCCGTTTCTGGTGCAATCGCTCGCAGTCGCGGCTTGCACGATCGGACTGGCGTTGCTCACCACGCGAAGTTGGGGCGCAGCCGGGGCTGAGTGGAGCTATTTGATCGCCGCTGTTGGTATCGCGCTGCCTTCCGCGCTGCGAATTTATCTGCGTGCGCGCACGGAATATCTTGCACATGAGCCTGTGCGGCTGATGACACAAAGGAGTGCGGCATGAAGGCGGGCTGGCCGCGCAAGGTCCTGCTCACGGGCGGTGCGCCTGGCGGTGGCGTCGACAGCTACGCGCAAACACTTGCATGCGGATTCAGAATGCTTGGCATTGAGGCAGAGGTCATCGCACCACGACGGATATTTGGACGGTTGAAGGAATTGCGCGACCCTTGTGTACTCAAGTTCCTGAGCACTACGGCGGCATTTGCAGTTCCATTCGCGCGGCGTGCATTTGTGATAGCGCATGGATTCCCCTGTGTGCGGAATCAGGGATGGCTACGCACAATTGCGATACTCATAAGCTATAAATTGGCCAACTTCGTCCAAGGCTCACAACTAGTGGTTGTTTCGGGATACTCGGCGCTGCATTTGGAAAGCATCTTCAATATCCGCGTCGACGGGGTCATCAGAAATCCGTTGCATCCGATATTCACAGAGACACGCAATACGGCTGAGAGGCGCGCGCTGACATTCGTCGGACGCCTGCACCGCTCAAAAAAAGTGGACAAACTTCTGCCTGCCATGCAGAACGTGCTTGAGCGTTATAGCGAACTTGAAGCGTGGGTGATCGGCGATGGGCCGCAACGCGGCGAACTTAAGGAGATTTACGGAGAAAACTCGCGCATAAAATTCTGGGGCGCGTTGTCGCGTGACGAAGTGCGTGAAAAGCTCGGCGAAAGTCGCGTATTCATCTCCGGTAATCCGACTGAGCCCTTCGGAATTGTTTTTCTTGAAGCACTGAGCCAGGGATGCGCGGTGGTGATGCCGGCTTCGGGTGGTGGGCTGGAGATTGCGCCTGACGAGATAGGCAATTCGATTCAACTCTTCGCAGTCTCATTGAATCAGGGTGAGATCGACGCGGCGATTGAGAGGGCACTCAGTGTTGAGCCTACTGAGGTCGATCTAAGCGACTACGCTGCCACTGAAGTAGCAAAAAAATATTTGCAAATTGATGGGCGCTTCAATACGCGAGGAGTTTACAGAGCTGCACCTCAGGTTGCGGAGGTGCGTCCGTGACTGGGCCTGTTGCCTTTACTCCAATTCAACCACGCGCGACCGCATGGCAGCCGTCGCTCTATGAAATGACACTGCCAGCTTTGCGGCTTGCAACAGCACGTGGCTGTGTTCTTCTTTGTTTTTTCTGGCCGTTTTTCAACTATGACCTGGTCGTGCCGGGCAGCACAGTGGAGATAAACTTTTTGCCTGTCTTTGCAGCCGGGGTGATCCTTCCGGAACTCTTCCTTCTGGACCTTCCTGCACTGTTGCTCACATTGCCGGCTTACCTGATAGCTCTGATCTTCTCAGCGCCTACCTCAGCAGCGCGGCTGATGATCGGCCTGGTGCCGCTGCACATTATCTTCAACCTGACGCGGCGACTGCGCGAGAACGGGGAAGAACTGATTCCGGCAACCTGGGCGTTTCGCGGATTGAAGACATTCGTGCTTTTCTCGGCAGCACAGATGGTCCAGATGCATTATCTGCGCATTCTGCCGAGCATGCTGTTGAACCTGCTGGTTGCAGTTGTGCCGCGCTACTTCACGCTGCCTTACGATGACCTTGGCACACACGGCGTGCAGGGATGGGCCTCGGAGCCATCGAGCGCGGGCCTCACGACCGTTGCCTTCGCGCTTGTCGCCATTCAACAAAAGCCGGAGTGGAAGTGGCGCGTGATGAGCTGGTTCGCCGCTCTTGTGCTGCTGAACAAATCCATCTATGCAATTGTCCTTGGCATTCTGCTCTTGACGGCCTGCTTGGGCAACTTGAAGCGCAAGTGGATCGCTTTTGCCGCGATGATACCAGCTTCGGCAATCGTCGGATTCTATCTTTCCATCTCCGGTCGCGTTGCCAAGCTGAGTGAGAACATGGCAATTGATGGCCTGCAAACCGAGAGCAACCATGAACTCGCGCGCTTTGTGCAAATACTTTCGCCACTCGAGCAATTCCCGCAGATTTACAAGCCGGTAATCCTCTTTGGCAGTTGGGTGATGGAGCCGATGGGTTTGCTGCCGCTGTGCGTGGGATACGGAAGCCTCTTTGGAATTCTCTGGTTGATTTACATCCTGTATAAGAATTTTCCAATCTCGCAGGTGAAAGAGCGCGGCTTCTGGCTGGTTTCGGTATTTGTGCTCTTCATCATGGCTTCGCCCGATCTGATCTGCTCCATCGTCGCACTCGCCGCATTCATGGTGGTCAAGCAGGCGAACACAGCCGATGAAGAAAATGAGCCCCACTTACTTCCCAGATACTCGATCATCGCGGAGGCCGGATGAAATCGAATTACACAAATCTTGATCTGCTGCGCTCACTGGCCGTACTCTCAGTTGTCGCCGCACATCTATGGCATGGCTGTGTGGACTATCATTTGTTGCCGTACTCGGACGTGACCAATCAGTTCCTTCACAACCTGAGCTTTACCGGCGTGATGTTCTTCTTTGTGCATACATGTCTGGTATTGATGCTCTCGCTGCATCGTTCACCGGAAAAAAACAGCGTCCGAAATTTTTATATCCGCCGCGCGTTCCGCATCTATCCGCTCAGCTGGGCGGCGATACTGCTTGCTTTGACGACCGGGCTGACCGATGCACCGATGAACGCTATCCATGCAGCCGGAGTAAAAGGCATCCTCGCTAATCTATTTCTTGTTCAGAATGTAGTCCGCTCAGTGCCAAGCATTCTTGGGCCGCTGTGGAGTTTGCCGTGGGAGGTGCAGATGTATTTGCTGCTGCCTCTCTTCTATTTTGCGCTGCGTCGTTTTGAAAGATTTCTTCCATCGTTTTGGTTCTGGCTCGGAGCAACTGCACTTGCGTTGATCTGCACCAGCCAAACTCTTCCGCGAGCTTTTCATGCAGCAGTCTTTCCGCCCATGTTCATCGGCGGCATGGTAGCCTACCAGCTTTTGTATCGTCAGTCAGAAGCCGCGCAGCGCGGATTTGGCGCGCGCCGCATTGCCGCCGGTCTGTGGCCATTCTTCATTCTTGCGCTCTTTGCCGTGCAAGGCATTCTGATGGGTTGGCAGTCCTTCGAATCGCAGATCGGAACTCTGATCGACTCATGCATCTGCCTTGCTCTGGCTCTTGCGATTCCGTCATTCCATGAACTCCACGCACGGTGGTTTGTGCGGCCGGCGGAACAGATTGCGAAGTACTCTTATGGTATTTACCTTTTGCACGTCCCAGCGCTTGAGATTGTCTTTCGCGCGGCGCCCTCGTTGCCGCTTGCGCTCAAGTGCCTTCTGTTCATTGTTGTAACCGCTGTGCTCTCTTTCGCCGCCTATCACTTCATCGAGCATCCACTGATCCAATTCGGCAAGCAGTTGACCGGAGGTGTTGGCGAGCAGGCAACATTCAGCAAGCGCGAGCATCCGGTTGCCGCGACGAAGAGTGCAATATCAACTGCGCAACAAACTGATTCAAACCAGACGTTAGTCTCCATCATTACGCCGGTTTTCAATGCGGCGCGCTGGCTGCCGCAGACACTAGACTCAGTGCAGGCGCAGACCTATTCCAACTGGGAGCACATACTAGTCGACGACGGCTCAACTGACGGCTCAATTGAATTGATTGAAAAGGTCGCACAGAGAGACACTCGCATACGTCTCATGCGTACTGCAAAGAATGGCGGACCCGCCGTGGCGCGCAACCTCGCCATTCAATCAGCGCGCGGCCGCTACATTGCGTTTCTCGACGCGGACGACCTCTGGCTGCCGGAGAAGCTGGCGCGCTCAGTCGACTACATAGAACAGAACGACTACGCCTTCATCTATCACGACTATCGGCACATCTCGCATGACGGTGAACTTGTCAGCGCGTTGATCCGCGGCCCTGAAGTGCTGAATATGCGCACGCTGCACACGCGTCGTGGAACCGGCGGCTGCCTGAGTGTTGTCATCGACCGTACCAAGGTTCCTGATTTTCATTTCCCTCTGAACTACAAACTCCTGCACGAGGATTTCTGCGCGTGGATGAGCTTGATCCGCGACGGACACCTCGGTCATCGCCTGCCAGTTGACCTCGGCCGCTACCGGCTTCTACCGAAGAGCCGTTCGGCTAACAAACTGAACGGCGCATACAACACCTGGCTCATCTACCGCGAGGTCTCGCGGCTGAACCTGGTGCATGCGGCCTTCTGGTGGCTTCAGTATGCGTGGAACGGATTCTGGCTCTATCGTTTAGCACGGCCGCGCTGAATATGCGTGCGATATCACCTTGTATTCAACAGTGCTTTTACACATTCGCGTCGCATTTGTGCTAGCCTGAAAAACGGGAGTAATTCACAGCACAATGTCAACGATCAGCAAATTCATCAAGCACCACTATCGTCACTTCAACGCGGCAGCACTTGTTGACGCGGCTGAAGGCTACAAGAAGCATCTTGCCGATGGCGGCAAGATGTTTGTCACCATCGGCGGCGCAATGAGCACAGCCGAGCTTGGCCTTTCGCTGGCCGAGATGATCCGTCAGGATAAGATCCACGGCATCAGCTGCACCGGCGCAAACCTTGAGGAAGACGTCTTCAACCTCGTCGCGCACGACTACTACGAGCGCGTGCCGAGATATCGCTACCTCACCCCTCAGGATGAAGAAGCGCTGCTCAATCGTCACATGAACCGCGTGACCGACACGTGCATCCCCGAGATGGAAGCGATGCGCCGCATTGAGAAAGTGGTGCTGAAAGAGTGGATGAAGGCTGACCAGGCGAATGAGCGCTTCTTCCCACATGAGTTCATGTACAAAATTCTTCTCTCGGGCGAGTTGAAGGAGAGCTACCAGATCGACCCCAAGGACAGCTGGTTGCTCGCCGCGGCGGAAAAGAACCTGCCCATTTTTGTTCCCGGCTGGGAAGATTCGACGCTCGGCAACATGTACTCCGGTCACTGCATCTCAGGCGACGTGAAGAAAGTCCACACCGTGCGCACCGGCATCGAGTACATGATGGTACTCGCAGATTGGTACACCGAGTTGACCGCAAAGCACTCGCTCGGCTTCTTCCAGATCGCTGGTGGCATCGCAGGCGACTTCCCGATTTGCGTGGTTCCGATGCTCCACCAGGATCTTCAGCGCGAGCATGTTCCGCTCTGGGGCTACTTCTGCCAGATCAGCGATTCAACCACCAGCTACGGCTCCTACTCCGGCGCCGTTCCGAATGAGAAGATAACCTGGGGCAAGCTGGGCGTCGACACACCGAGCTACATCATCGAGTCTGATGCTTCAATTGTCGCGCCACTGGTTTTTGCCTATGTGCTCGGCTGGTAATTTTTTCATACACAAATAAAAGGCCGGCTTAATCGCCGGCCTTTTCCTATTCAATTTTTTCTCCGTAGCTCTGACCGAATTAATTAGGCAGAAGACCATAGACCTCAAGCGCACCGGGGATTGTTGTGGAAGTGTCAACATCGCCCGTATTGTTGCCGCGGGTGCCTATGTAGACGCGTCCATTGGCTACAGTCGGCAAGGTGAACTTAACCGGATAGCCGGCAGTGTTGGCAGCGTTCTGCGAGCTGTTCCAGAATTCCGTGGCGAGATTGTTAGGGTCATAGGCATGGAGAACGGTGGGGCCGCAGCCGGATGACTGGGGTGTGCAATACAAGTTGTTGTTGAGATTCCAAAGAACAGCATTGGAGTTGTCCGGCCGGCTTGAGACGGTAGGCGATGAGCCGGGGAACCCGTATGTCGCCGTCGAGGAGAAACTGGGTGTTGTTGGAAACTCGCCTAGGGTTGAGTCAAAGCGGAATGCCACCATGGGGCCGCCGACGCCGGCGATATAAATTGTGTTGTTCCAGAAAGCTGGGGTTGAAAAAATACCATAACCCCAGTTGATCTTTTGCACCGCGTTTGAGTCGCCGAACCCGCCGAAGCTGCTGCGGTTCAAGACGTACATCGTGCCATCTTTTCCTCCACCGATCACCAGTTTGGTGGGGTAGGTGCTACCTGCTGGCAGAATGCTCGATGGTAGATCGACGATGACCGCGCCACCAGAGCCAAAGTCCAGATCATCAGCATTGAGAATCGCTTGGTCAGAAGGTGTGAAGTACTGGGTGAGATGAAGCGCCGAGTTGAGCGTGACGAATGAATCGCCATAATCGTTATTCGGCTTCGTTGCATTATCCGCATCAAAGGTCGCGTTTCCGTTCAACATATAGAGATTGCCACTGGTATCGATAGCGGGTGCGTCGCCGTCCATCCACACGCCGCCGTATTGGACGTTGGGTGACAGGTTAAAGATACCAGTTTGCGCAAGCGTGCTGGAGTTATACGAGATAACCCAACCGTAATAGGGCAGTGTGTCTTCATGCGAAGCCCAGGCGATGTAAATATTGCCGTTGCTGAGAGCAAGCCCCGGGCGCTGGCATTGCGTGCCGGAATCAAACGTCACAGTCGTGCCACCGTCGCCGGTGCCAGGAAATGTGCCGGCAATCAGCTTGGGGCCGGAAAATTTTTCATGTCCGGTGAGCAGGTCGATCGCGTGCAGGCGTTGGAAGAATGTGGGGCCCGAGACGATGGCTGATTTGGAGAGGGCGTAAAGAGTAAGCGTTGCGGGGTCGATTACCGGCGTGCTGGTAATGCCAACCTCAGGAGCGATGTCACCATAACCCGAGCCGACGATCCTGCCAGCTCCGGAAGAAGGGACACTTGATTCGCCAGCGGTTCCGCCATGTGCTGTGTCGATCAGATTTGCGTGCCACAGCGGCGTGCAAGGCGAGGTGTTGGTGTCGGCGTCAAAGGCATAGATGCTCTCGTGCATCGTCGCTACGAAGACCACATTATGCACTGTGCCATTGATGGTAAGGTTAGGCATCCACAATGGTTCCGCATAGATCGCGCCGTCGACGGTGCACGAAAATAGCTTGCCGAAGTTTGTGTTGTTCACATTGGTGGAGTTGAGTGCATACTCCTGCGAGTTCACTCCGGTCCGAGAGATGTTCATGTGGAAGGTCGTCACGCCGGCAAGGTCTGTGACCGCCACCTTGTTTGAATCTGTGGTCTGCTTATCTCCAGCGCTGGTTGCCTTGATGGTATAGGTGCCAGCCGTGGATGGCGCCGTGTACGTGACAGCAACGCCATTGAGCGAACTGGTTTCAGAGAAGCTGCCGCAGGCATTCCCACTACAACTGCTTCCGGTCGCGCTCCAGCTTACGCCGGCCGGGTCGTTGGTCGTTGCTGCAATCGAGTATCCCTGTTGTCCAACTATCTCCGCATGGTGCACGCTCAACGTGACAGTTGCAGTGACTAGCAGATTAATGCTTGCTGAACCATTCAGCTTTGTGGAGTCCTGGGCTTCAAATGTTATTCCAGCGTTGGTTGCGGCGGTAGGAGTACCGCTGATGGTTCCGCTGGATGCGTTCAGTGTTAGTCCGGCGGGCAGTGACCCCGTCAGGATCGACCAGGTATAAGGTGCTTTGCCGCCAGTCGCAGCGAGAGTAGTGGTGTACGCTGTGCCGATCTTGCCGTTCGGCAGCGAAGCTGTAACGACCTGCACTGGAGAGAGCTTTGGCGAAGTGCCGCAGCCAATGAATGGAATGAGTGCGGCCAAAATGAGTGGTAATGCGACTGAACCTGTGCGGCGGGAAATAAAATTCATCAGTGATTTGCTCCTACAGAAATTTGCAAACGATGGCAGAGAAAGAGTAACAGAACTCGATAACCAATTCACATGGAATAATGCAGTTCGTATACGACGACATTGAATGTAAAATGTCATGCTGGCCGGATGAAAATATTGGGAAAATTTGTATCAAATAATTAGAAGAGTCTCACGGAACAAGTTTACTCATCTTACGTCAGCCTCGCTCCTGAGTTTTTGGAGCGAGGCTGAAGCATTCACTATTTGCAGTAGAGGTCGACGTATTCATTGACCGGCATCGTGTCGAGCCGGTGCGCTTCGAGCGAGATGTCGAGTATCTGTTGCTGGCGTGCTTCATCATAATGCCGCGCCAGGTTGCGGCGGAACTTATCAACCAGCAGCGGCAGACCCTCAGTGCGACGTAGACGATGGCCGATCGGGTACTCAACCGTCTCCTCAATTACTGAGCCGTCGTTCAGTTCAACTCGCAGCGAGTTTGCAATCGAGCGTTTCTCAGGGTCGTGATAATCCGCCGTGTAGGCCGGGTTCTCAACGCAGATGGTGCGTTCGCGAACGGCATCAATGCGCGGACCCCACGTGGGATCATCGGCGATTGTGTCTTCATAATCAGAAGCGGTTAAGCGACCGAAGATTATCGGGATGGCGACCATATATTGGATGCAGTGGTCGCGGTCGGCCGGATTGTTGAGCGGGCCGCTCTTGTCGATGATGCGGATGCAGGCCTCGTGCGTGCTGATGGTGATGGACTTGATAGCGCTTGCGTTGAGGCCACGTTCGGCGAGCTTTCTGTGTACCGTCATCGCCGCTTCAACTGCCGTCTGCGAGTGGAACTCGGCGGGGAAGCTGATCTTGAAGAGAACATTCTCCATCACGTAGCTGCCGTAAGGCCGCTGGAACTGGAATGGCTTGCCTTTGAAGCTCACATCGTAAAAACCCCAGGTCTTTGCGGTCAGCGCTGTTGGGTAGCCCATCTCGCCTTTTTGCGCCATCAATGCAAGTCGCACACCGCGACTGGTTGCGTCGCCGGCTGCCCAGCTTTTGCGTGAGCCGGTATTCGGCGCGTGACGATAGGTGCGCAGGCTTTGGCCGTCGACCCACGCCAGTGAGAGCGCGTTGATGAGTTGCTCGCGCGTTAGCCCGAGCAACTGGCCGACGACGGCAGTCGTCGCGACCTTGACCAGCAAAACGTGGTCGAGCCCAACCTTATTGAAAGAGTTCTCAAGCGCAATGCAACCCTGTATCTCGTGCGCCTTGATCATCGCATTCAACACTTGCCACATTTGCAGCGGCGATTGTCCGTTGGCGATGGCAGTGCGGCTCAGCCAATCGGCGACGGCGAGAATGCCGCCGAGATTATCGCTCGGGTGTCCCCACTCCGCAGCTAGCCACGTGTCATTGAAGTCGAGCCAGCGGATGATTGCACCAATATTAAAGGCCGCCTGCACCGGGTCAAGTTGCCAGCCAGTGCCCGGCACATGTGCGCCATTCGGAACGTACGTGCCCTCAACGATCGGCCCAAGCAACTTGGTGCAGGCCGGATACTCGAGCGCTTCCAGTCCGCAGCCGAGCGTATCGATGAGACAGGCGCGCGCAGTCGACCACGCGAGCTCGCTTTTGATTTCGTAATTGAGAACATAATCGGCGATGTCCGTGAGGACGAGGTCGGGTGAGGGGCGGTTGTTGCTGATGTGCGAAGACATTTTTCTCCTGTGTAATTACCGATTCTCAATCGCCACAAACTTGCGGTTTTCAGGGCCGGTGTAATTTGCAGATGGGCGGATTATCTTGCCGTCCTGGCGCTGCTCAATGACGTGTGCGCTCCAGCCGGCGGTTCGCGCCATCACAAACAACGGCGTGAACATCAGCATTGGGATTCCCATCACGTTGTAAGCCACAGCACTGAACCAATCGAGATTCGGGAACATCTTCTTGATTTCGTCCATCACGCTCTCAATACGCTCGGCAACACTGAACATCTTCATGTCGCCTGCCTCAATGGCCAGCTCATGTGCCACGCGCTTGATCATTATGCTGCGCGGGTCGGAGATGGTGTAAACCGGATGTCCGAAGCCGATGATGACCTCCTTCGCCGCAACACGACTGCGGATATCAGCCTCAGCTTCATCCGGCGAAGAGTACCGCTCCTGAATCTCCAGTGCGACCTCGTTCGCTCCACCGTGCTTCGGGCCTTTGAGCGCGCCGATGGCACCGGTGATGCAACTGTGCAGGTCCGAACCGGTTCCGGCAATCACGCGCGCCGTAAAGGTTGAAGCGTTGAACTCGTGCTCAGCGTACAAAATCAGAGAAACCTGCATCGCCTTCACCCATAGTGCGCTCGGCTTTTTGCCGTGCAACAGATGAAGAAAATGCGACGCTATCGAATCATCGTCGGTCGCAGTGTCGATTCGCTTGCCGTTGTGCGCAAAGTGATGCCAGTAGGTCAGCATCGGCCCAAGTGTTGCCAGCAACCGGTCGGCGATATGCCGCGCGCCTGCATCCGTGTGATTGGCCGTCTCAGGTTCAATGCAACCCAAAACAGAAACGCCTGTGCGCAACACATCCATCGGATGCGTCGACGCCGGCAGCAGTTCAAGCGCGTTTTTCACCGCAGCAGGCAGGCCGCGCAGCTCCTTCAACTTCAACTTGCATGCGGCTAGCTCTCGCTGGGTGGGCAGTTCACCATGCACCAGCAGGTGCGCAACCTCTTCAAACTCGCAATGCGCCGCAAGGTCAGTGATATCGTATCCGCGATAATGCAGATCGTTGCCGCTGCGGCCAACGGTTGAAAGTGCTGTGTTGCCCGCGGGCGTGCCCGAAAGCGCTACGGATTTTTTCGGTTTGAAGGCTGGCGACTGGTTGGTTTTTGTTTCGGTGCTCATAATTGCGCTCCAAAAATCAAGAACGGTTCTTGTTGAAAAGCTCATCGAGCTTCTGCTCGTAGGTGTGGTAGTCCAGATACTTGTACAAGTCTTCGCGACTCTGCATCAGCTCGACCACATTCTTCTGTGTTCCGTCGTTTCGAATAGCTTCGTACACTTTTAGCGCCGCAGCGTTCATCGCGCGGTAAGCTCCGCAACAATAAAGAACAATGTCGACGCCGGCCGTGCCCAACTCCTCGCGCGTCCACAGCGGACTCTTGCCGAACTCTGTGATGTTGGCCAGCACCGGCACTCCACACGCTTCGCGAAAAGCCGAGTACTGCTTCAGCTCGGTCACTGCCTCGGCAAAAATCATGTCAGCGCCAGCGCGTACATAATCCACCGCGCGGTCGAGTGTGGCTTCCAAACCCTCATTGCCCAGCGCGTCAGTCCGCGCCATGATCACAAACTCTTTGTCGGTTCGCGCATCGACAGCCGCCTTGATGCGGTCAACCATCTCATAAGAAGGCACAAGCTCTTTGCCGGGCCTGTGGCCGCAACGCTTCTGCCCAACCTGGTCTTCCATGTGAACGGCCGCAACTCCAGCCTTGATCATCGACTTGACAGTCCGCGCAATGTTGAACGCGCCGCCCCAGCCTGTGTCGATATCAACCAGCAGAGGCAGGTCAACGTTGTCCGTGATGCGTCGCGCGTCGATGAGTACATCTTCCATTGTGCTAATGCCGAGGTCGGGCATCCCCAGCGAGTTGGCCGCCACGCCGCCGCCCGACAAATATATCGCACGGTAACCCGACGCAGCTGCCAGCCGCGCCGTGTAGGCATTGATGCAGCCGACAACCTGCAATGGTTTTTCTTCTGTAAGGGCCTTGCGAAAACGTGCACCTGGCGTAAGATTTGGCATCGTTTGCTGCTCCGCGCTCATCATATCAGGCGGAGATATTGCCTTGTCTGTGAGCAAGAATGCCCTTAGCCTTCCCCAGAATCACCTGATGTGCGACAATCATCCCGTTCGGTTTTGTCTTTGATTCAAATCCCCCAACCAACCTGAAGGAGACTTCGACCAATGAAATCGCTGAAGATACTTGCATTAGCCATTTGCGGCATCTTGACCGCCGGAATGCTCACCGCACAGGAACCCGCCGCTAAGCCCGCACCCAAAAGCCCTCCGGCCACCGCTACAGCCACTCTCGCCGGCAAGGCCATCACCATCACTTACTCTTCACCCCGCGTCAATGGCCGAGAAGGCAAGATCTTCACCAAAGACGGCCTCATCAGCAAGGACCCCACATTTCCCATCTGGCGCGCCGGTGCCAATGGCGCAACCACGCTCAAGACGGATGCCGAACTCAAAATCGGCGACCTCGTCGTTCCAGCAGGCAGCTACTCGCTCTTCATCGATCTCAGCGACGCCGAGCACTGGGTGCTGATCATCAACAAGCAGACCGGCCAGTGGGGCACCGATTATGACAAAGCGCAGGACCTCGGCCGCGTACCGATGAGAACCGGCAAGTCGAAAGCACTGACGGAAGAGCTGACCTTCAAAATTGATGAAGAAGGCAAGAGCGAAGGCAAGATCGTCCTGCTGTGGGAGAACGTCAAAGCCTCGGCCAACTTCATCGTAAAGTAATCAACTGTTCAAGAGCCGGGCGGGGATTGCACGCAATTTCCGCCCTTCCTATAAAATAGATATGTAAGCAACCAGATCCCCATCCACAGGTGAGAACCGTGTCCTTGTATGAGTACCGCTGCTATCAGTGCGGCCATCGCTTCGAAAAAATCCAATCCTTCAGCGCCGAGCCGCTTACTGAGTGCCCCAAGTGCCAGGGTGTGCTCTACCGCCCGCTCACTGCGCCGGCCCTACAGTTCAAAGGCTCAGGCTGGTACGTGAACGACTACGCCTCCAAGCCCGCCGCATCCTCGTCTAGTTCCGAAAGTGCACCCGCAGCGACTGCGACAGCCGAACCAGCCTCTCCGCCCTGCGCCACCACCGGCGCCTGCCCGCCAGCCGGCTGCGGCAGCGGTTCCAGCGACTGATTCCAGCTTGAATCCAAAATCAGCCCTCCTGCATCTTATTTGCAGGGGGTTACTAAATGGTTACCGTACGCAGGTCCGAGGAACGCGGCCACGCCAACCACGGCTGGCTCGACACCTTCCATACATTCAGCTTCAACAC
>CAIMNN010000403.1 GCA_903842845.1 uncultured Acidobacteriaceae bacterium
CGCGGAATCGATTCGCGAAGGCCTGCCAGGAACTAATCTCGTTCTCTTTTCCAAATCTCAAAATGTTGAAAGGGAGCTACGACGATAGCAGCCTTTCAAAGGCTCTTCTTGATCAAGACGATCTTCTTTCGGGAGGAGTTCTCACTCTCTCTGAGCCCGAGCAAGAGATTTTGACCTATGTAACGCGAAATCAAAATAATGGTGAACGTACATCTGTAGAAGAGATCATTCGGAATTTCGGTAAGCGTCCATATGGCTGGCCACCGCTGGCAGTGCTTTGGCTAATCAGCCGTCTGTTCCGCATGGGTAAAGTTGAGTTGCGAACGACAGAGCTACTTGATGCTCAGAGCGCCTTGACTCTTTTCAGAAACAGTCGTCAGCACGGCAATGTTCGTGTGCGTTTACAGGAACAATTCGATGCGAGCAAAGTCAACGCGTTGAAGAGCTTCCACGATAAGTTTTTTGACCGCCAGAATAGTGGGCAAGATGCGCGTTCTGTTGGCCAGGTCACAGCCAATGCCTTCGCTGCCGAGGCGCGGGATCTCCAACTACTTGTCAGCCAAGTTAGTCGATACCACTTTCTTGAATCTCTTCGACCCATTGTCGTACAGATCAGCGGACTAGCGGAGAAAGACTACAGCTATTTGCTGAGTCACCTTGCCGATTTTCGAGACGATCTGGTTGCCGCGAAGGAGAATGTCATTTCCCCAGTCAAGGCATTCATGAATGGTCCGCAGCGCGGAATTTATGATGACGCGATTTCATTTCTTCGCGAAGAAGAGGCCAACTTCCAAGAGCTATCGGCAGATCAGGTACAGCCATTGCGCGATCTTGCTGCCTCCAAAACTCCATACCGAGGCAGAGAACTTCCAGCGGCTAAAGCTGCCGTCACAAAGCTCCGTGGACTTCTAGCCGATCTCTTGAAGACCGAGCGCGACCAAGCCATCGCATTATTGGACATGCACGAAGCCAAATTGAAAACGCTTGACGGATTCGCGGTGATGGACGCGCCACTCAAAGAACAGGTTCTGGCCGCTACACATTCAGCACGCTGTGCAGTAGGGAATGCTCGCTTTGTCACAGGAATCCGTGATCGAGTCCAGCGGTTCACCACCCAGGAATACCCCGCTCAACTCGCTCTTGCTACGCGTTTGGTGGCGCCCAAAGTTGAAGCCGCTGCAGGTACGAAAAGTAGACCGACACAGCCAGAACCCAAAGTGGAGTACACGCCAGCGGCCAGTCTGCGCCCCGAGTGCAGCCTCCTCTACATCACGAATCGGACAGAACTTGATCAATGGCTCAGTGCCTTGCGAAAAGCTGCTGAGGCAGAACTTGATAAGGGAAACCGCATTACCCTCTAAAGGGGAGAATTCATGGCACGGCTTTTTACGATTGCTTCAGATGAGACGCTTCTGTCAATGATCTCCTCTGCACGGGAGCGTCTTGTCATCGTTGCCCCAGGCCTCTCCAAAGTAGTGGCTTTGGCATTGGCAGATCGGATCAAATGTGATGATTGTCCAACCGAGCTGTCAGTGACCTTGGACGTTGATCCTGAAGTATGCCGTCTCGGCTACGGTGATCTTGAGGCTTTAGAAATATTAGCGCCAGCCTTGGTATTACGTGCCCGTTCTTTGCAGACTCAAAGAGGTGTCCGGGTTGGACTCGTGGTGGCCGACTCCGATGTGTTGGTCTATTCCCCGACCCCGGAGCTCATTGAGGCTGGTTCCAATTCAGAAGAAAAGCCGAATGCGATTCGCATCACAAATATTAGTCCGCAAGGGATTGCCTTCGCTTGCGGTGCTAATGATTCACAGGTGTTGGGTATGGGGCAGGAAG
>CAIMNN010000404.1 GCA_903842845.1 uncultured Acidobacteriaceae bacterium
CAAATTGGCAGTTGCGGACGGCACCTCTGTAAACACCCGTCCGATGAAGGTTCGCCTGCCTACCGTGCAGGGCTGGAACCTTACCATCCAGCGCGAACTCGGCTCCAAGTTCTCGGTGCAGGCAGCTTATGTCGGCAGCGAGGCCTACCACAACATGTTCGATTCATCCAACCAGTATGGTGCAAACGAAGCCACCAACGTCGGCTACGCTCAGGGCGCTTCGATCAATGACCGCAAGCCCTACTACAACGGCGATGCTCAGTCGCTTTGGGGCGTGACCTACGGCTCAGCTCAAGGCTGGTCGCAGGGCATCGGCAACAACTGGAACATGGCTACTGAAAGCTACAACTCCCTCCAGTTGGTTGCCACCATGCGCGCCACCCACGGGCTGTCGTTCTTCAGCAACTACACCTGGTCCCATGCCATTGACCACGAGTCGTACTTCTTCTCGATCAACCCGAACATTGGCAAGGGCAACAGCTACTACAACCGCACCCAGCAGTTCAACTTCAACGGCACCTATGATCTGCCATTTGGCAAGGGCAAGCAGTTTGCCAATAACATTTCAGCAATGGGTGACCGTGTGATTGGTGGCTGGCAGATAAGCGCCGTTTGGGGCCTCAGCAGCGGCATTCCGTTTACGGCCTGCTATGCAGAAGCCGCCAGTGTGAACGACGTTGCGGCCAACGATAGTTGCGGACCTTCGTTTGTAGACAAGGTACCGGGTGTCTCCTTCGGCCTAAGCAAGGGTAAATACGAGCCGGACCATCACGGAAGCGGACGTGTACACTACATGCCCACCTCGCCGTATGCGTTCGCCGGTCCGTATGTCTATTCTGGTGCGGGCACCTGCTCCAACGGCAGCGTACCTGCTCCTGGCGACTACATCTGCCCTGCTACTGGCAATAACTCGTATCAAGCGTATTTGGAGCCTCAACCGGGTAAATTCGGCAACCTGCGTCGCGATTCGCTCTTCGGGCCCGCGCGTAGCAACGTCGATGCAACCCTTGGCAAGACCACGCAGATCTGGGAAGGCTTGAAACTGAAGTTGGAATTCCAGGCCTACAACGTCTTCAACCATGCCAACCTCGGAACACCGAACAGCACGGTTGACGGTTCTGACTCCAGCGGCGCCGGATACATCCAGAGCACGGTTGGCACGCCAGTCGGCATCCCAACTTCAATGCGTATGATCCAGTTTGCTGCACACTTCCAGTTCTAAACTGCAACACCTAACTATGGCTGGCGAGTCGATGTCGACTCGCCAGCCTTTTCTTTTGCATCCTCCGTATTTGCAATGGGTTAACACATCCATATATCTACACCAAAAACTCAAACGTGATGTCAGTCACATCGTGGAGAGTGTCTAAGCAAGCAAACTATTTCCGCTCAGGAGAACCAATATATGTCCACAGCCGCAGTTCCCCAATCGAAGGTTATGCTCACATTGCCCGGTGATTCCGTCCGCCAGATCCAGTGGCGCTTTGCCGACCGCTTTGACCTCCAGATGCTCGTTCAATCCACCCGTGGCGTCGCGCGTGGCACCGTAGCCCGCCTGGTGGCCGCCGGTGAGCGCAACACGCACGATTGGACCCCCGGCAAGCAAGAGATGATGGAGGCCTTTGACCGCTCCGGCATCAGTGCTGTCTTCATGGAGCCGGAAGAGGGCGGATTCATCAGCGGCCCCAAGAACCTCGCGCTCTCGCTGACCGCATTCGAGCTTGCCTGGGTGGATGCAGGCGCAGCCACCGCCAGCCTCGCCAGTTTCCTCGCTCTCTCGCCCATCCACGAGCGCGGCACCGCAGAGCAAAGCCACCGCTACAAGTCACTCGCCGCACCAGCGCAACCCGGCGAAGACCGCAAAACCTGGCGCGGAGCATTCGCGCTCACCGAGCCCATACCTTATGTAGGCGTTGACACCGGCATGTTGAGCGGCAAGGTCAGCATCGCAGAGTGGAAAGATGGCGCGGAGCCCTGGTTGCAGATAGAAAAGCGCGGCCGCTTCATCACCAACATCGCATTCGCCAACTTTGTCACCGCGGCGGTCAACTCATCGGACGAGCGCATCAAGGGCAGTTGTATGGTCATCCTCGAGGATGGCGATGAAGGCACCTTCGACCGCGGCACCGCAACCAAGAAGCTCGTGCACCAGCTCTCATCAACCGGCGACCCCATCTTCAGCCTCAGAGTTCCGGCCAGCCGCATCGTCGGCGGATACACATTGAAAGACGGCGTCATCATCCCCAACTTCAACCACAGCGAAGTAATCGAAGCCGTCTTCCGTCGCACACGCGTTCCGGTTGGCATCATGACTTCGGCCAAGCTGCTCTCGGCCGTCGAGCCCATCATCCGCTATCAGCGTTCGCGCTTCCGTGGCGCGGAAGGCGCAAAGGCAGGCTCCGTCCGCTTTGAGCAGGGAATTCAGCAGCGCGAGGATGCGCTTCACCGCCTGGTCGATATCTGGGCCACCGGCGAGGCCGGCACATCCATGGGCTTTGCCGCGGCACGGCTCTTTGACCTGCTCGAGCCGCTCGAAAAAGAAAAGACCGCAATCCTCAAAGAGCGTGGCGTTGCAGGTGGCCGCGCTGAGATGAAGGCCCTTAAAGAAAGTGAAGAGCGCGCCATCGAACTGCTCAAGCTGCCCAAGGACTCGCCCAAGCGCGCCGAGCTCGAAGCCGACCCACTCGTGCAGTATGTGCTCATGGATGCCGAGGCCAACGTCATCTGTCCGGCCACCAAGCTTTGGAACACAGGCCACGGCGGCAACATGCTGCGCGAGGCCGTCACGCTCATGGGCGGCTACGGCATCACAGAAGATTGCCCCGGCTTCATCGGCAGCAAGTGGATGGACTCTGCACTCGAGTCAATCTACGAAGGCCCCGAGGCCGTGCAACGTCGCCAACTCACCGTCACCATGAACTTGCCCGTCTTCCTCACACAGTTCCGCACATGGACCGCAGAGATGCGCCGCATCGCGTCAGAGCGGCCCGGCACCGGCGCATGCACATTGGCCTCTGCGATGAATATGTGGTTGTGGACGCTCAATCATCTGCAAACCGCCACCGACCCCGACGGCGCAAAACTTTACCACGGGCAACGTCAGGGCGTGACCTTCGCACTCGCCGATGCGCTCTGCTGGTTGCTCGCCTCGCGCTATCAAATTCTCGACGTGCTCGAGCTCGAAGCGCAGGGACCGAACGACCCCGTCGTTGCGGAAGGCCTCGATGGCACAGTTCAGTTTCTCTCAGACCTTTGCCACACGCAGGCAGCAAACGCTGCTGGCGAAGCATCGCGCATCTGCGCCGAGCTGGTCTTCGGCTACAACGCGCACCCCTCGTGGAATGATGAATCCTGCTGCTTCCGCGCAAGCGAACTCGAAGATCTTGAAGAGACAATGCCGGGTATCACCGCAATGGCCGTCGATGTCATCGCCGCTGACGGAAGCCACCCCACTAAGGCCGGCCCATGTGCGGGTTGCGGCGGCTCGAGCGAGTTCCTGCATCTCCAGAACAAGTTGACCACGTGTCTAAGTGGTTCACGCCTCGCGAAAGACCGTGCCGCAGAAACAGTGAGCAAGGTCATGATCCCGGAGGCACTGGACTACCCTCAATGATGACCGGCTCTGAAACAACTTTACCTGAGGTCGAGCGCGCGTCGATGGAAGTCGACATTGCCTGCGCTGGCTTCGGTCCCGCGACTGGTGGTTTTCTCACCACTCTGACCAACGCATGGCAGCAGAATCCCGCCGACCCAGCCTTTGAAAGTCGTGTCGCGCCGGGAATGCCGTTGCAGGTTCTCTGTTACGAGCGCGCCGATGACATCGCCGCAGGTGTTAGCGGTGTAGTCACCTGCGCCAAAGGAATCCGCTCGAGCCTCCCCAACCTCAACATCGCCGAGATTCCCATGGCCGCCGATGTCAAAAGCGAGAAAGTTTTTTATCTACTCGATCCCATCGGCGCAAGCTCGCGTTCCTTCCCGCTGCGCGCAATCGACACTCTGCTCGGCGGCCTGCGTCTCTTCGGCGGTCTACGCGACCATGCATTCACGCTGCCTTGGACGCCACCGTTCCTTAACAAACACGGCGGCCTCGTTCTCTCCATCGGCCAGTTCAATCAATGGGTCGGCTCGCAACTCATGGCCAGCGGCCTCGTGCAGATCTGGCCCGGCAGCCCCGTTGCAGCGCCACTCATCGCCGACGGAAAAGTCGAAGGCGTCCGCCTCGTTGACCAGGGCGTTGACCGCAACGGCGCAGCCGAAGCCGGCTTCATGCCAGGCATGGATGTCCGCGCGCTCCTGACCGTCGTCGGTGA
>CAIMNN010000405.1 GCA_903842845.1 uncultured Acidobacteriaceae bacterium
AAATACAACCAGCGAAGTGATAATTAATCCGTATTTTAATCATGTTTACAGAATATTAACATTCAGAATTCATGAAACTGAAACACTGAATTAAATCTGATTCAATCGAATTTTAAAATTGCCGGCTTAATTGTGAACAAAGCACTCATGGATCGCCTCATCCGGCGCGTTCGGCCACTTGTGGTCCTTCAGGTCCTGCTCTGAGAGTTCATGCAGTTTGAAATTGATCGTCCCATCCGGATTCACCGTCGCCTGCAAATAGCCGTAGATGTTTGTCTTCGATGTTGGGTCCGCATCGGCCGGCAACTTGCCGCGCCTTGCGCCGGCAGCTCCCATGATCCAGCCCGGCACAACCTCTTTCCTCTCAGTCCAATACTTAGACTCGAATACCCGCGGTGAATAATAGTGTGAATGGCTGGCCAGCAGATAAACATGTTTGCCCGCTTGCTGCGCCTGAAAGAACCACTCATAAACCTTCTCGCCGCTTTTGATGCCAAGCTCCCAATCGTCCATCGCGTGCTGTTTGCCGGTTGATTCAGGCAGTGCCTCGTGCATTGCTCCAACAATGGCGCGAATCCCCGACTCCGGCTTCAGGTCGCGGTCTATAACTCCGCGCAGCCACTTCAATTGTGCGTCGGTGAATTCATCGTGAGTTGCGTTGTCCAGTGAGATGAAGTCGACCCCATCGCGCACCCAGTGATACCACGGCCCCAGCGGCGCGGCCTCGACTCCATCCGCTTTACGCGTAGCCTGCACATCCGGCCAGTTGAGATACTTTTCAAATTTGCTGGTGTATCCATCGCGCGTCATCGGCTCATGCGAGTCGTGATTGCCCCGCGTCAAGTAGACTGGCACATCGCCGAATGAAACAAGCTGATGGTTGATGAAGTCGTCCCACGCGGTGGCGTAATACTCCTCGTGCGTCAGCTTGTGCCCCGCCGGTTGCAACGCCTCCATGTCCTGGTCATATGCGTTCGCGCTCATCAGCCGGAAATCGCCCAGGTGCCAGTAGAACTGGTCGCCCTCGGCGCGCACATCGGCTGCGATCGCTGGCATTACAAAGTCGCCGCAGTTGCGGCTGTCGCCCGAATAGGCAAAGGTCCAGGCTTTATGGGGCTCTTCGATCGCCTTCGGTGCCTGGTTCTGGGCGTTGGTTGCGGCAAAAGGAATCAGGGCCAGCAGTGATACGAGGAGAATGCGCTTCATGCTTCCAGCATAGCGCGCATCACGCGAGCATGAGTAAATTTTACGAAAAATTGCACACTGCCACCACCGCGATCGCATGCTCGCTTATCGGTCCATCCACGTGCGCACTGCTCCCCAATCGAGCGAGTTGATGAGCTGACGATTGATGAAGCAACCACCCCGCAGCGGGTTGGCCTGCTTCAGCGATTCCGGCGTCAAACAGCGCGCGAACATATTCACCACTAAAACCTGAGGCGATGAGCGCGGCCGGCTCATGTCGAAATAAGCCCAATTGGTTTTCACCAGAGGCTTGCAACTCGCTGGCGCCGCGGTCCGCATGCGGAACTTTGCGCTCAGCGAACTTGCATTTCTGTCGTAGCAGGCCGGTGCGTTCTTGTTTGCCACCGAAGCAAGTGCGCTCTCAGCTTCTTTCAGCTGCCGTTCAGCGTCGTGCACGCCTTTATCCAGTGACCCGCCTGGCGCAAGCATCTCGCGCTTCACCTGCTCTGTGTCCTTTTCACTCTTCAGCATCAGCTCCATAAACTTGCGCTTCTCTTCATCATTCATCCGCTGCGTTGATGTCGCCCAGCCTGAGCGCCTTTCCGCATGCGCCCTCGGGCTCATCCACTCATCGTATTCGCGCTGTTGATTGGCGTAGCCCTGGCGGCGATGCTCCAGCTCCATGCGCTGCTGCGCGACAACCGGCGTCAATGCTTCTTCCAGTGTGAGTGGCAGCCACAGCGGCCGCTCCTTATACTTCTCCGGCACCAACACCAGAACATCGTTGTAGCGCACCAGTCCACCGGCCATCGTCCCGCTGCGTTGCGGCTCTGTGAACCCCACCGCTTCCTGCTGTCCCCACTCCGAAGGTGACGATTCCCCAAACATATTCTGGTCGATGCGATTCAAAACGAACTCAAGCAACTCAGTTTCGCCACCCTGCATATCTTCGTTGGTCAGCCTGCCGTTGCGCATGAACTCCACCAGCGGAATTGCGCCGAAGTCGAGCGTTCCTGCCAGCGGGACCTGCTTGCCGCTCGGCTCACCCGGTCGCGGCGGATCGTAGGTGGAAAGACTGCCCGAAAGCAACGCAGCAAAACCAACCGGTTGTGTGACCAGTTGGTTGTGGCGGAGTATCTCCCCCAACTCCAGGATCCGGCTTTGAAAGGCCTGCACTTCAGCAGGCGTGGCGCCGCGGCTGACTCGGGCGCTGCTGATCGCGTAAAACTTCCATGGCCGCCACACTCCTGCATCTGTGGGACGGTAGCGTACTTGAGCGCCGCCGGAAACGGCACTGATAAGAGAAAGCAGAACAATAAAAAAGGCGCGCTTCATGCACTCAGCATAGCGCGCCCTAAGGAAGCCGCAGTGAATTTTGTAAGTAAAACTACGCCACTGCTTCGGCTTGAACGGTTTGCTCGCGTCGTTTGCTCAGCATCTGCCACAGCGTCTTGAATGGCGAGAGGATGAACCCAAGCGTCAGCAGTGGAATGCGCTTGAAGTCGTCCAAGAGCGAGTGCTCGCCGTGGCCGGTGAGGAACGCTCCGCGGCGCATGATGTGCAGGTGATAGCTCGCCGAAAGCAGTGAGAAGACGCAGACGCTCCACAGCGCGCGGTGCGGAATCGGCGCCCCGGTCGCGATGTGTACCAGCCAATCCAGAGCTTGGGAGAGCCCCGGCACACCGACGACCACGATCAAATTTCCAAGCATTTGTGAGCGCGCCCGCAGCGCCATCTGCTGCATCCCCGCATACAACCCGGCGGTTAGCGTCACGTAGGCCATCTCAACCAGCACCACGCCGAGCTTGCCGTGGCTGCCCGCGCGCATCATCACAATCAAATAAACAATCGACCGCGCCGTGGCACTCAGCAGCGCGCACTTCCAGTTCCAGCAGCTGAAAAGTCGACGTATCCACGCAGGCGTGGCAGCGGGAGCAGGTGCGGTGGGGGTAAGAATCGCGGTGCTCATGCACCAACTTTGCAACAATATTCTGAACGCTTGATGAATGTAAGATTGAAAAAATAATTATTTTTCAGTGGGATAGGTGCGTTTATGAACGACTGATGACAACCAGCAAAAATCCCCGCTAAAGCCTTCCGGCCTCGCGGGGATTTTGTACTTCGCTGAAGTTGAAGCTCAGACCTGCATGATCTCGGCTTCCTTCTTTGCCGAGAGCTCTTCCATTTTGCGAATCTCGTCGTCGGTCAGCTTCTGCACTTCTTCCAGCGCGCGCTTCTCCTCGTCCTCGCTGACCTTCTTCTCCCTGGCCAGCTTCTTCACCGCTTCGTTGCCGTCGCGGCGGATGTTGCGCACCGCTGTCCGGTGCTCTTCAAGCACCTTGTTTACGTGCTTCACCACCTCGCGGCGGCGCTCCTCGGTCATCGGAGGAATCGGTACGCGAATCACCTTGCCGTCCGATTGCGGATTCAACCCCAGGTCGGCCGTGCGCAGCACTTTCTCAATCTCCGCGATCACCGTCGGGTCCCACGGCTGGATGAGGATCATCTGCGCCTCGGGCGTCGAGACCTGAGCCAACTGCGTGATCGGGGTGTAGGTTCCGTAGTAATCGATCTTGACCGCGTCCAATAGATGCACGCTCGCACGCCCGGTGCGGGTCGACGCCAAATTCGCCTGGAAGTCGGCCACTGCCTTTTCCATGCGACGCTTCAGATCGTTGTAAACATCTTTCAATACCGGATGCCCGGCCATGATGGAAGCTGCCATTGTCGTTCTGCTCCGTTCCATCAATAAGTATATTCGTATGCAGCCGGATTGTGGAGTCGGAACGCGCCGGCCAATCAGCCAAGCAACTTCTCAAAGTAGCGCACGGTTTTAGTGCCGTTGTGGATGGACGCCTGCCCCACCTCAACAAATCCCATCGTCGCGTGGAATGCGTCTGACGCCGGATTCGGGGGTTCAAGATTCACTTCGCACACTACGCGCTCATGCCCAGCGGCCTTGGCTCTTGAGAACAGGTCCTCATAGAGCATGCGTGCCAGCCCACGGCCACGGGCTGAACCCGCCACGATGATGCGGTCAATATAGACAAAGCTCTTATAACGCGCTAGAAACCAACTGAAATTGGGGTTTATATAGTCTGCGCCCTGGTCCAGCGCAATCAGAAATGCGGTTGCCCCTCGGTCAACGCCCTCCGCATAAAAAGCCATTTTGATCAATCCGGCCAGCGATTCCTCATCAAGGAACGAGGTCTCTTTGGCGTGCTCGTTGTTCAAGGCCAGCACACCCTGGAGCGATGACAAGTGGAGCTTTGAAATTTTGTCCATACGCAATTTTAGCTGTTCTAAGCTTCGCTGAGCGTCTCCTTCACCAGCGATTCAATCCGTGCATTGACGTCGCTACAGCTCACAAAGAACGGCACCTGCAAGCACTGGACCGTCAGCCGCCCTTCGGCCTGCTCATAATTCCAGCCAAAGTGAATCCCCATTTTCGTCGCTTCGCCGCTGGCACCCTCCAGCGGAATCCCCGCCGTTTTCGCCTTCGCCTGAAGTTTCTCAAACTGCTCTGCTGTTATGTCGTCAAATATCTGCGCTTCGCACTGTCCCATGGTCACGCCTCCACAATCGACCTTAGCACTACCCTTGGAAATTTTATGCAATCCATGTAAGGATTATTTTGCGCACTCACGGAACGCCAGTCCACAGCGCGGAGGAAAAATGCTCAAATCCATCACCCGCGCTCTCGTCGAAACCGGCTTCATCCTCTTTCTCTTCTACGCCAATCTCCTCATGGGTGAGTACTCCCACTCCGGCGCAGCCAGCGGCCACAACTTCATGTGGGCAGTCAGTGACGTCTTCACCTGGACCAACGCCGTCATCGGCATTGTTGCCGCCGTCATTGGATACTTTGTCTTTGAAGAATTGCGCAAGCGCTTCTAGGTGCTCTACCGCGGTATCGCCCTGAGATCGGTCTTGCCCTCAGCCAGCAGCATCAGAAATTCCTGCGCTGAGAACACCGGCGCATCCGGGGACAACTTCGTCGCGCGCACGTAGCTGCCGTCCTGCTGCTGAATCCGCGCCTTCGCCGTGTCAGCCAGGTATGCCGGCAAAATCTCATTGTGAATCCGGTCCAGCGCGGCCTTGTCCCTCACCGGGAACACCACCTCGCACCGTTCAAAAAGATTGCGCGGCATCCAATCGGCCGAACCCAAATAAAATTCGCTCTCTCCGCCGTTCGCAAAATGGAAGATGCGCGAGTGCTCCAAAAACCGCCCTACTATCGACCGCACTCGAATCCGCTCTGAAAGCCCCGGCACTCCTGGTTTCAGAATGCATAGTCCGCGGATGATCAGGTCGATATCGACCCCCGCCTGCGACGCCGTATACAGCGACTCAATCACGCTCGGCTCAAGCAGCGCGTTCATCTTGGCGATGATGTGCGCCGGTCGGCCCGCCTTCGCGTGCTCCGTCTCGCGGCGTATCAATCCCAAAAAACTTTCCGCCATCGTCAGCGGAGCAACCAGCAGCGGCTGGTAATCATCCACCTCGGCGTGAGCTGTCAAATAATTGAACACCATGTGCACCCGCTCGGTTATCTGCGGGTCGCAGGTCAAAAGGCTCAGGTCGGTGTAAAAGCGCGCCGTCACCGGGTTGTAGTTGCCCGTGCCCAGGTGGCAATAGCGACGCGTCACTCCGTCTTCATCGCGACGCACCAGCATCGCCAGCTTGCAATGCGTCTTCAGTCCCACAACGCCGTGGAACACCTGCACACCGGCGTCCTCCATCGAGCGCGACCACTGAATATTCGACGCCTCGTCAAAGCGCGCCATCAACTCCACCACCACCGTCGCTTCCTTCGTCGCCGCCGCCTCGATCAGCGCAGCAAACATCGGCGAATCATGGCTGGTGCGATAAAGCGTCTGCTTCATCGTCACCACGTTCGGGTCGCTCGCGCCCTGGCGCACAAAATCAACCACCGCGTCGTACGAGTCATATGGATGGTGCAGCAGAATATCGTGCTGCCGTATCTCGTCAAAAATTCCATGCGAGTTCCGGCTCAGGTACAACGGCTTCGGCACAAACGGCTGGAACTTCAGGTCCTCGCGGTGAATATCGCTGTAAAGCGCCATCAACCGCGACAAATTCACCGGCCCGTCGCACTGGAATATCTGGTCTTCATCGAGCTCAAAGTTCACCTTCAACCGCTCGATGATCTCCGCATGCGCGCCGCTCTCAATCTCCAGCCTGACGGCGTCGCCTTTGCGGCGGTTGTGCAACTCACCGCGTATCGACTCCAGCAGCGAGCGCGACTCTTCTTCCTCAAAATACAAATTCGAGTTACGCGTCACACGGAAGGCCGTATTCGCAATCACCTCATACCCGCGATACATTCCACCCAGGTTCTGCTCGATCATGTCCTGGAGCAGCATGTAGTCGTTGCTCGTCTCATCGCCCGGCACGCGGATAAACCTCGGCAGCGCGCGCGGAACCGTCACCACGCCCATCACCATCGGTCCGCTGCTGCGCCGTTTGAGCCTGAGCAGCAAAGCCAAGCAAAGCGCCTTGTTCAACACCCGCGGAAAAGGATGCGCCGGGTCTATCGCAATCGGCGTCAACAGCGGGTCCACTTCACGCTGAAAATATTCTTTGGCAAACTTGCGCGCCGTCTCGTCCAGCTCGCTCCACTGCAATATTCGTATGCCGTTCTTGCGCATCGCTGGCAACAGCTTCTTGTTCCAGCACGCGTACTGGTCCTGCACAAACTGGTGAATATCCGCCGTCAATTTGCCCAGTGACTCATCCGGCCGCAGCCCGTCGTACCCGCGCTCCGTGTTGCCGTCCTCAATGCGCTGCATCAGTCCGGCCTGGCGGATCTCCACGTACTCGTCCAGGTTGCTGGCCGTAATGGCCAAAAACTTCACCCGCTCCAGCAGCGGATTCGTCCCGTCCTCGGCTTCTTCCAGCACGCGGCGGTTGAACTGCATCCAGGAGCTGTCGCGTCCGTTGAAATGCGTCTCGCTTTTGGCGTTCTTCGTCATACTATGGGGAACCTGTCTTGACCTCTCCGGCGGCATTTGCATAGGCGTCGCCGCTGGCCTCGTGAGAAACCTATATTCTACAAGAGAATGCGGTTGTCTCGCGCCGGGGAACTGAGAATCATCCTGCTGCTGATTTTTATGCCGCAGACCCTCAACTTGGATGAAGAATTGAAGAATTCGCCGGATTTGCAGCCGAAGGGGGCGCAAAAGCATCCAATGAATGGATTTTTTCCTCAGTTGTGACGGCAGAGCTGCTCAAAATCGTTTGTAATGGATGAAGATGGTGTCATTTCGCAAT
>CAIMNN010000406.1 GCA_903842845.1 uncultured Acidobacteriaceae bacterium
CTTCTTTCCAAACGCCGAGCAGGCCAGCTCAACCGCCAGGTCCGCCGTCCGGTTGTGCTCGTCTATCACCGGGTTCACTTCTACTATCTCAAAGCTCACCATCCGCCCGTGGTCGGCAAGTATCTCCATCGCCAAATGCGCCTCGCGATACGTCGCCCCACCACGTACAGGCGTACCCACACCCGGCGCGTCCTCCGGGTCTATCCAATCCATATCCAGCGACACATGGTATCCGGCCGTCCCGCGCCCCGCAGCACGCAGCGCCTCTTCCATCACCGTGCGCATCCCGCGCTCGTCAATGTCGCGCATCGTGTAAACCTCGCTCACTCCCGCGCGCTTGATGTTCTCGCGCTCGGCCGAATCAATATCACGCACGCCGATGATAACCGTGTTCTCCGCCGCAACCTTCGGCGAATACCCATAAAGATTCCCCAGCGGCTCCGGCCCCAGTCCCAACAACGCAGCCAGCGGCATACCGTGTACGTTGCCCGAAGGCGACGTATCCGGCGTGTTGATATCCGAATGCGCATCGATCCATATCAACCCAATCTTCTGCTTCTGCCGGTGGTAAAACTCCGCCACCCCGCTCACGCTCCCAGCCGCAAGCGAGTGGTCCCCGCCCAGCACCAGCGGCGTTTCGCCCTCTTCAAGCGCCTTGATCACCGCATCAGCCGTGCGCTGGCACGTCTCCGATATTTGTTTAAGATAGCGCGCATTCTTCTCGCCCACCTTCTGCGTCTCGGCGATATCCACCTTGATGTTGCCGCCGTCGCTCACATGGTGCCCCAGCGCCTCAAGCCGCGCCTCCAGCCCCGCAACGCGCACCGCCGACGGTCCCATATCCACGCCGCGCCGGCTCGCTCCCAGGTCCAGCGGAACCCCTATAACCCGTATCTTGCGTGTTGGCAACGACTGCGTTCCGCCCTTAGCCTGCGTGGAAGTGACCGCACCTGCGGCCGCGCTCATTTCAACTACCTTCGACATACATCCTCCAAAAACCGTTGGGCCTGATGACCCTTCACTATGTAGCTTGACGCTTCATTTTGTGCCAACCCATTTAAACAAAATCAGATGAAAGCTGCCTAGTCGCCCCTGACAATATTCCGTGAAACATGTCCACAGAATGCAACAGGCCCGGCAATGTCGCCGAGCCTGCTGATTTTAATTCACCGTGAAACCAACCCGCCGCAGACCTAAGAACGTTGCCTGGACGGCCAGTCCCCTACTCGGCTGCCATCTCCTCGGCTTCGCCCTCTTGGCGCATCATCTCGAGCTCGCGTTCCTGCGCTTCGAACTCGGACTGCACCTCCTGCTGCACTCGGGCCGCCGCTTCCTCCAACTCTGGGCTGAGCTGGACGTTGCGGTAATACTCCAGGCCTGTGCCGGCAGGGATAAGACGGCCGACGATGACGTTCTCCTTCAAGCCGCGCAAGCTGTCAATCGACCCGTTGATCGCGGCTTCTGTAAGCACGCGCGTAGTCTCCTGGAAGCTCGCCGCCGAAATAAAGCTGTCGGTCGAAAGCGATGCCTTGGTGATGCCGAGCAGCAACGGACGGCCGATCGCCGGACGCCCACCGTTCGAGAGAACGCGCTCGTTCTCCTCGCGGTAGCGGAAGCGGTCAACCTGCTGCTCCAGCAGGAAGTTCGTGTCGCCGATATCCTCGATGCGGACCCAGCGCAGCATCTGGCGAACGATCACCTCGATGTGCTTGTCGCTGATGGCCACACCCTGAAGACGGTAGACTTCCTGAATTTCGTTCACCAGGTAAGCCTGAAGCTCCTTCTCGCCGAGAACGGCAAGAATATCGTGCGGGTTCAGCGGACCGTCCATCAGCGGGTCGCCTGCACGCAAACGCTCGCCTTCCTGAACGTTCACGTGTGTACCGCGCTGCACACTGTACTCGCGCTCTTCGCCGTTGTCAGCCGTGACGTAGATCTTGCGCTGACCCTTTGCCACTTCGCCGAAGCGCACAACGCCATCGATCTCGCTGATGATCGCAGTCTCGCGCGGTTTGCGGGCCTCGAAGAGTTCCGTCACGCGCGGCAGACCGCCCGTGATGTCCTTCGTACGCGTCGACTCCTTCGGAATCTTCGCAAGCACATCGCCCGGTCCAACGTCTTCCCCATCCTGGATCATCAAGTGAGCGCCGCGCGGCAGCAGGTAACGCTTGCTTCCGCCAGGTCCCTTGATTTGGAACGCAGGCTGACGCTTTTCATCCGGTGAGTCGGCGACCACCCAGCGTGAAAGGCCGGTGACTTCGTCGACTTCCTCGTTC
>CAIMNN010000407.1 GCA_903842845.1 uncultured Acidobacteriaceae bacterium
GTCCCCAAAAGCGAGGGACCGGGGGCACCCGACTTATCAAATCCCGACTTATCAAATGACGTGCAGAAAGATAATATGCAGAAGAATAATGTGCAGAAAGAGAAACGCTCCTTCGATTAGGAAGGAGCGTTCTTGTGTTTTGAGATTGGCTAGTCGCGTTTGTTGACGGGGACCCAGTGTTGCGGGTAGACGGGTCCGAGGTACTCGGCGCGGGGGCGTATGAGGCGGTTGTCGTCGTGCTGCTCGATGATGTGGGCGGCCCAGCCGGAGATGCGGCTGACGGCGAAGATGGGGGTGAAGAGGTCGACGTCGATGCCGAGCATGGTGTAGGTGGAGGCGGAGTAAAAGTCGACGTTGGCGTTGAGCTTCTTTTCGGCGTTGATGTAGAGCTCGATGGCGCGTGACCAGTCATACCATTTGTTCTGGCCGCTGTCGCGTGAGAGCTGCTCGCTCATTTTGCGCAGGTGTGTGGCGCGGGGGTCTTCGGTCTTGTAGACGCGGTGGCCGAAGCCCATGACCTTCTGCTTGTTGGCGAGGAGGTTTTTGACGTACTCGACGGGGTCCTGGCCGGTTTTTTCGATGTCAAAGAGTAGGCGCATGACGGCCTCGTTTGCGCCGCCGTGGAGGGGGCCCTTGAGGGCGCCGATGGCACCTGTGACGGCGGAGTGAACGTCAGAGAGAGTTGCGGCGATGACGCGGGCGGCAAAGGTGGATGCGTTTAGCTCGTGGTCGGCGTGGAGGACGAGGGCGAGGTCGAGGGTTTTGGTCGCGGTCTCGGAGGGTTTTTCGCCGTTGAGCATCCAGAGGAAGTTGGCGGCGTGGGAGAGAGTGGGGTCGGCCTCGATGGGCTTTTTGCCTTTGCGGAGGCGGTCATAGATGGCGATGACCATGGCAATCTGCGAGGTGAGGCGGTAGCTTTTGCGGACGTTTGCGTCGTGGCTGTTGTCTTCCTCGTCAGGGTCGTAGTAGCTGAGTGCGGAGACTGCGGTGCGTAGGACCTCCATGGGTCGTGCGGTGTTGGGCACGTGGCGGAGGCGGTCCATCATGTGGCCGTCGATGTGGCGGGAGCCTGCGAGCTGGCGGTTGAACTCAGACTGTTCATCGGCGTTGGGCAGTTTTCCGTTCCAGAGGAGGTAGGTAGTCTCTTCAAAGCTCGAGTTAACGGCGAGCTCGTGGATGTCGATTCCGCGGTAAGCGAGGACGCCAGCATCACCGTCGATCCAGCAAATACTGGAGTTTGTGGCAACGATACCTTCCAAGCCCTTAGCGGATGTTGCGGTCGTCATGAGTATCTCCCAAGATGAAAGCGAAAAGTTCAGAAGCGGTCGGCGCACAACAGCAGTGAGCCGCAATAAAAAAGCGAAAAAGGATCAAAATCCTTTATAACGTAGTGGTTTGATGCTTGTCACGGGTCGGGCCTGAATTTCCTAAGAATAAGCCGGGAATTCGATGGCGGGAGGGAAAGCGGGGCTGCTTTGAGGTGTGAGCGAGGCAGGGCGATAATTTTCGAATGCAGCTTCGCCACGCGGCAGGGAGTCGGCTATGATGTTTAGGCGGACCTGCCCGGAGGCTTCCCCGCAGGGTATTTCAGAAACGGATGAGACCATTCCGGTGATAAGACGTCAATACGGCAGGGGTTATAAGCCCCCTGTGAACGACTGAACGACCAAGAAACGAGGATCACCACCCTATGCTGAAAGAATATGATTCAGAGACAACTCCCCGCACGCAATCGACAGCGCTGATGGTAGCGCTAGCGCTTGCGCTTGTTGCCGCCCTTGGTAGCTTGATCTGGAGTTTCACGATATCCGGCCGCGTGAGCCGCCAGGAATCAGAAATAACCGATGCGCGTAGCGAAAACGCGAAGCTCAGCTCCGAGCTGCGAGAGACGGAAGCCCGTCTTAAGGTGGCACAGCAGGAACTGGGTGATTCGCTCGGTTTGACGCAGAAGCAGATGGAAGCGAGCGCGCAGGAGATACTGCGCAAGGAGCAGGCTGACAGCCGTCGTCTTGAGAATGAGCAGAAGCAGACCGCTCAGCAGGTGAATGCTGTGCAGGGCGATGTGAGTGCCGTGAAGACCGATGTTGGCGGCGTGAAGACCGACCTGAGCAAGACGCAAACCGACCTTGCGACGGCGGTGAGCCAGTTGCAGTCGATGAAGGGCGATCTGGACAGCCACAGCACGCTGATAGCGCGCAATCACGACGAACTGGAAGTCCTGAAGCACCGGGGCGACAAGAACTACTACGAGTTCACGCTGGTGAAGGGCCAGAAGAAGCCAGTGGGCACGGTGAGCCTTGAGCTGAAGAAGTCCGACAGCAAGAAGAGCCGGTTTACGCTGCTTATCTACGCCGACGACAAGACGTATGAGAAGAAGGACCGCAACGTGAACGAGCCTTTGCAGTTCTACAGTGGCAAAGAGCCGATGCTTTACGAGATAGTCATCAACAATGTGAGCGCGAAGAACACGGTGACTGGCTACCTGGCGACACCGAAGAGCGCACCTGCACCCACCAATGTACCGTAGGGTATAACGAGCAAGAAGAAGGGCAGAGGCTTCGGCCTCTGCCCTTTTTGTATTGGTTGTGACTGTTTATTGGAAGAGCGAGGAAGCGGTGGGTTGATTGTTCTTCTTGACGCCCTGCACTTCAGCCGGAGCGCCGAGAGGAGTGTTGAGCACGGGGAACTGGACCGGATCCTTGGGAGTGAGTTCGAAGATGGGCTGGTAGCGGAAGGCAAAGCTGAAGTTGAGGTCCTTGCGGGCGTCGAACTGCTCTTTGGTCATGGAGAGAGAAGAAAAGATGGTGCCAGAAACGGTTTGCCCTGGCTGCAAAGTCGCGGCGATGTTCAGCGGGTTGCTGCTGAGCGAGGCCAGTTGGGGATAGGCGACGAAGAGGCGCTGGAAATCGGTTTCAGAGGCGGCAAAGCTGGAATGGATGCCGTCGTTGAGCTTAACGTTGGTCAATACTTCCTTGAGCATGAGCGGATGGTCGCTCTGATTGTGAAGGTTGACATTGGCAAAGACGAGGATGCGGTCAAAGTTCTCAACCGGGACGGGTTGTCCATTGGCGTCAAAGCCTTTGGTCTGGGTGTGCAGCGGATAGGCCCACACGTTGAGTACTTCACCTGTGTAGGGGGCTTTGGGCTGTGTGGCGAAGACCAGAACGAACAAAGCGATCAGTACAGAGACAACGATTGCAGCGACGATAGCCGCGTCGAGCATGTGACTGTTGCCTTTGGAGATGTCTTCGCCGCGGGCCGCCTCATCCAGTTCGTCATTGTTTACTTGCAGTAGGCTCATCGTATCCTCGTCCGGGTGCGGTTCTTCACACAACTATCTTAACCGCAGAGGTCAAGAGTGTGATTGCATTTTCTTTTTGAACCGAGCTCAGGGACGAATTTTGGACGGCTTGCGCGGGGAAATGTAACTGCCGGAAATCAGACTAAATAGGCGCAAAATATGCGATTGTGACGGAGAGCCAGACTGTAGGCATAATTCAAGGGTCTACGGTCATGCAGGACCGCATTTCATCAGGAGTGCAACAGAGGGGCGGTTACTATGCCTCGCTGGGAGCGCCAGCGGGACGCACTCGCACCACGGCTTCAGCCTGAAGGCCTTTTTGACCTTCCACGATGTCGAATTCAACTTCGTCCCCATCCTTCAGGGTCTTGTATCCGTCGACCTGCACCGCTGAATAGTGAACAAAGACATCGGGTCCATCTTCACGTCCGATGAATCCGAAGCCCTTGGCGTTGTTGAACCACTTGACCTTACCTTTGTACTGAGCCACAGGCTTTGCCTTCTTTCCTGTCTGTGTGGCGGGCAAACCTCTTGGGGAACTGTATGCCCACACCAGATAGGACGTGCATTTGCCGGGAAAAGTTCTTATTAAAAGTGAGAATGCCTTGACATTGATGAAGTGGGATTTGAGCTGACGCAGTTTTAGTATGGCCTATCTTATTGGAAAATAATATATTTGCTTGCGCGCAAGTGGTTGCTTGCGCGAGGAGGTAGTACTATATTGCGGTATTGTGTACCAGGAAAATCTAACCTTTACTCTTTAACTTGCGCGCATAGAGTTGCGCTGCGGTCAGTGTCTTTCCGTCGAGAATGATGCCCTTGTCGATTGCTTTGAGAACCTCGGAGAGCTTCACCATGTGGATCTGGATCTGCTCGTCGTCCTCGGGGTGGGCTTCGCCGGCGACGAGTTTTTCAGCGAGGTAGACCTTCATGGATTCGCCGAGGAAGCCGGGGCTGGCGTAGTACTCGACGAGGAGCTTCCACTTTTTGGCGTGGTAGCCGGTTTCTTCGGCTAGCTCGCGTTGCGCGCCGGTGAGCGGCTCTTCGCCGGCTTCGAGCTTGCCGGCGGGCAGCTCCCACAGGTATTGCCCGGCAGCGTGGCGGTACTGGCGCTCGACGAGGATGAGGGGGTCGCGCTTGCTTTTGGAGTTATCGACGGCGAGTATGACGACACTGCCGTTGTGGCGGATGAGCTCGCGGGTGCTGTGATTGCCCTCGGGGTCGGTGAGTTCGTTGCGGACGACGCGGAAGAGTGGGCCTTCGTACATCACTTGCGAGTTGAGGATGGTTTCTTTTTTGCTCTTGTCGGGACGGGTGAGCTTGCTGGCCTTGGGTGCCTTGAGCTTCTTGGTGGTTGCGCTGCTCTTTGCTTTGGTTGTTTTTTTCTTCTTTGCCGCGCTCTTCGACTTGCTTGCCATGCCCTCACCCCTTTAGAGAAAAGTATAGCGTCAGCCGCTGGGCGGCATTGTGTATTGTGTGTGGCTCTGTGCATCGAAAGGGTGCCGCGTGGCATCCTAAATAACGAAGCTAATTTGCGACCAAAGAAGAGAATCACTTGCCCGTCGAACACATCCCCATTTCGGCAATGCCAGGTATGAATCGCCTGACCCTTGACGCAGTTGCAGGCAAGGCTGCGCAGTTTTTTCCGGGTGTGGCGGCGGAGCGGTTTGTTGACGCGGCGCATCGCGAAAAGCTGCACGAGATATTGGCGGCGCAAAACCCCGGCGGCGCGGCGGCGCTGGCGGAGTTGGCGGGCGGGGCCGCGGCGGTTGTAACTGGGCAGCAGGTTGGGCTTTTTGGCGGGCCGCTGTTTACTCCGCTTAAGGCGGCGACGGCGCTGGCGCATGCGCGAAAGTTTTCAGCGGCGGGAAAGCCGCATGTGGGAATTTTCTGGCTGGCGAGCGAAGACCACGACTTTGCCGAGGTGAATCACATTACGCTGCCGGGCAAGCGGGAGCTGGTGCGGCTGGCTTACACGGCGCAGCATGCGGCGGATGTGCCGGTTGGTGGAATTGCGTTTGATGAATCGATAACGGCGCTGGTGGCGAGAGACCCAGGCGGCACGGTGACCAATGGTGGCGAGAGACCCAGGCGGCACGGTGACCAATGGTGGCGAGAGACCCAGGTGGCAC
>CAIMNN010000408.1 GCA_903842845.1 uncultured Acidobacteriaceae bacterium
ACGCCGGCAAGCTGGTCAAAGCTTGTTCAGCATCCTGAAAAGCACCAACACACTGTAACTTCGGCTCACTCTTGATCATTTCAATGAAATGCTCACGCAATGAACTGTTGTCTTCAACGATCGCTACTGTTACGGGTTTGGCATTCATGCAATGGGTCCCTTCAAAGGAGCGGAAAGTGTGACCACGGTCCCCTGGCCCGGTGTACTGCATCGTTCAAACTTCCCGCCGATGCCTTTCATCCTGGCCTCCATGTTCGCCGAACCGTGACCCGCCGGCGGGCCTGGCGTTGCATCGAACCCTTTCCCATTGTCTTCAACAACTACGACCAGACTCTCGTCCTCCAGGAGGATGCGTATCCTAACTTCAGTCGGATTGCCGTGCCTGACAGCGTTATGCAGTGCTTCCTTGGCTGCGAGAAAGAGGTTGTGGCGCTGCATCGAGGTAAGCGGCCTGGGCTCAAACTGGTCAGGCACGTCAAACCTGGAACGAACGCCTGCCACTTCGAGATATGCCTGCGCAACTTTGCAGAAGTAGCCGGCAAACTGTTCGATGCTGTCATTCGCCGGGTTGATAGCCCAGACAATCTCTTCCAGACGACGAACGGTATCTCGGGCGTGAAGTGACATTTCGCGCAACCTGCCCCGCACGACCTCGCTTTCGACATGATGTTGAGTCAGATCCGAGAGCATGGCAATACTCGATAGTTCACCACCAAGATCGTCGTGAAGATCCCTGGCAATACGCGTCCGCTCCTCAGCGAGTGCGTGTTCTCGCTGAAGACGCAGCCCAGCCATGTACCGCCATGCCGCAAACAACAGGCTCACGCAGGCGGCCGCAATCAACAGCCAGAACCATGCCTGTCGGGTGAACGGCAACAGGATGCCAAGTTCAATGCTTTGAGGCACACCGCGTTGCCGGTTGGCGACACTTATTTGCCAGACATTCTCACCTGCACCGACGATGTTCTTAACCGTGCAACCAGAGGCCTCTTTTAGCATCGGCGGTTGCCGGCTATACACAAACAGGTCGCCATCATCGGCACCAGCGTCGGTCAGCTCGATCGCAATCGCATCGCTCAAACTGCTGACGCGCTTGATCTCTGCTGCCCCGCAGTAGATGTGCAGATTTGAACCGATGAGCACCGGCCTATTAGGCGAGCGATCGAGGTCGGTGAAGCACAGGTGCTGCGAGCCCAGAGGCGGCAGTGACGGCGTGGTCCACGAACCGCTGGCAACACCAAGGTATCGGTTGTCCCAAAACGACCAGACCGCGTAATGCCTTTTGGGGTTCAATCCGGCTTCAGCGAAATCCAGCCGCACAGTGCCCTCGGTAGCAGCTGGGTTCCATAACAGCGCGACTGTCCATCCTCCCCAGTCGCGGGCGACATTCCCCACAAGCCGCGACCAATACGGCTCGATCAACAGGTCGAGCACATCAGTTCGTTCCTTCGCAGGGGGAGTCATCACGTCGAGGTCGCGCAAGTGCTTTGAACCATCCCGGCAACCAGGCACGGCACTGCTGGCGGCACCGCATGAAAGACCCACAATACTCATCCATGTGCGA
>CAIMNN010000409.1 GCA_903842845.1 uncultured Acidobacteriaceae bacterium
GTTTGACCAAAATCCCCTTAACACCATTCGACTCTTCAAAGCTCTCCATCGAATCCACCGCCGACAAAATATGCGGCGCAACATCCAGCACGCCCGGGTCGATATTCCACGCATCATAATCCTTCGGTTTGTCGTCGAAAAGCTGCAACTGGTTAGCGCAGCCATTCAACGCAACCGATTCCAGCTTGCTCTCCTTGTCCACTAGGCTCGTGATGCATCCATTCGTTCTGTCGATAACAACGCGAAGAAGATCGTTCTCCATCGTGAACAATTTGTCCGTACTCGTTAATTGAGCCGGTCCGCGATGTTCTGCTTTCATGTCTGGAACATGCACAACTTTGTAACCAAGAGCCGGGACACTCTCAACATAGAGCGTCTGCGATTCAGCTTTTGATTTGTCTTGGATGCGCACATCAACAGGGCCGGATACTTCCCAGCCAAGCGGATTGTAAACAACAACCGCCGCGCCATCGCCACTTGTGTCTATTGATTCGTCGATTGCTTTCTCCGCCTTCGCATCAATCGCCTCCGTCGACATCTTCACCCAGTCATAATCCTTCTGCGCGTCCTTATAAATCACACCAATCCCCGAACCCGCCGCCAGATCATGGAACTGGTTGAACAAAACCTTCTTCCAATCCTCCGTCAGCTCCGCCCCGGGATACTGCGCACCATACAACCACGCCAGCGACGAAAATTTTTCCGCGTTCAAAACCTCAACTTCGCTCGCGCGCATATTCTTCTTGTGCTGCGCCTGCGTCGTCATCACTCCGCGGTGATACTCAAAAAACAACTCGCTCTTCCACGTCGGGATAGCAACCTTCCCCGCAACAGCCGTCGGCGGCACATATCCTTTGGCGATTGACGCGTAATTCCACTCCTTGCTCTCCGGCGCAATATTTTTCTCCACATCCGTAAAGAACGTCTGCGCCAAACCAAACTCCATCTTCGGTAGCACCGCATCCTTCTTCTGCGCCCAACCAAACCCCTCATCCAGCACCGCACGCGTCGGACCGCCGCCGTGGTCGCCCACGCCGTAAAGGTCCATCATCTCGGTCATTCCCGGCGCGCGCTCCCGTGCCGTCTTCAAATCCCCCGTCAAACGTACCGGGTCCAAATTCTGGTTCGCATAGTCATGCGGAAAATACGCCAGCACCTTCGACCCATCCGGCGACTCCCACCAGAACAACTTGAACGGCAGTTGGTTCGTATCGTTCCACGTCATCTTCTGCGTCACAAAATAATCCACGCCGCTCTTCTTGTAAATTTGCGGCAACTGCCACGTGTACCCGAACGAATCCGGATTCCACCCGATCCGCACATCTACTCCATACGCCTGCTTGTACCACCGCTTGCCCACCAGCAACTGACGCACCAGGCTCTCGCCGTCCGGCATGTTCAGGTCCGGCTCAACCCACATCCCGCCTACTATCTCCCAGCGCCCTTCTTTAATCCGCTGGTTGATGTCGCGGTTCATGTCCGGGTACTTCTCTTGCAGCCACGCGTTGTACTGCGCCGCCGATTGCGTAAACGTGTACTGGGGATACTCATACATCAGTTGCAGCGCCGTCCCGTACGTGCGCTTCACCGCGTCCACCGTCTCCGTCCACGGCCACAACCACGCCGCGTCAATGTGCGAGTTGCCCGTCAAATGCAGCGTTGTCGTCTGCAACAACGGCCGCAGCGCTTCCAGCTTCGTCCGCGCAGCCGCAAGGCTCGCATCAAACTTCTTCTGGTCGCTCGCATCAAGCGCCTTCAAGTCCACAGCCTCTATCGCCGCATTCAATATCGCAAACTGCTTCGCGTCATTCCCTGAGAGCGACGGCACAAGATACGCCGCCGACTCAAACTCCGCCCGCAGCGCGTCCGGGCTCGGCCTCTCAGCGGGAAAATCAATCTTGAAAACGCCACCGGCAAATGTCTTCTGGTCCTCGGTGTGCAACAACTTTATCGCGACCACTACCTCATCGCCCGGCTTGGCGGAATCCAGCAGTATCGTCTGCTCAATGTCGTCGCCCATCGCTACGCGCCGCCCGTTGAAGTACAGTATCTCCGGCATCGGCCCGTTGCCCCACGCCCTGAACTGGAACCAGATGCGCGCGCCCGTCAGGTCGTAACCATTCAGCGTCTTCGGCACAACAACATGCTGCCGGAACCACAGCGCGTCATTCGACAACTTGCCAATCGGCTTCTGGTCTGTCGCCGGCGCCATCACCGTCCAGTCGCTCTCGGCCAGTTTCAGCGCCTCTCCATGTGCCAGGTCGCCCGAGTGCATCCGCCACTCGCCGTCCGGCAACCGGTTCAGCGTCGCTAGCCGCGCAAGCACGGTCTCGGCTGCGGGGTCCAGCTTACTGGCCGCCGTGCTCATGTTGCGGACGGCTTCATTGTTCTGCGCGCTCACCAGTTCGGCGAAACCAAACAAAAGCGCGATTGCGGCTACAGCTGCGAAAAGGCGAAGTGAAAGAGTGCGAGTCGACATAGGGATATTCTCCGGATTGAATATGCGTCAGAAAAATCTTACGGCATTCGCTCGCTCGCTGTCGGCAGTTCATTTGAATCCCAAACGAAAGAACCACGAATTGAAACCAGACCCATAGCCGCACCGTTGTCCGCACGGGCGCTCCGCCGACATGCCGCTGAACCCTTCAGCGTGACGAAACTCTCAAAAATGCGACGATGTACCACCATATGGTATATTTAAGGCTCGCGTCCCGCCATCCGGCTCAGCCGCACTTCGCGTTCATACGCCAAATTCAAGGCCGACTTAAACTGATAACAGTGGACCGCGCGCGAAGCAGACTGCACTACACTTTTGAGCCGCGCCGTCCGATGAAATCCGAAGTGAAATATCAAGAAATCACTCATCACAAGCAGGGAGAGAGCATGAAAAAGTCCGCAAAGTATCCTGGTATTCGTTTGACCGCCAACGGCAACCAACTGGTTTCGTACTACACCGAAACCCGCATCGCCGAGGCCGGAGTCTTTTACCCGATCACACCATCGACCGAGGGCGGCGAGCTCTTCCAACAGGCTTATGCTGAAGGCCACTTGAACGTCTTCGGCGGCAACACCATCGCCATTGAGACCGAAGGCGAACA